>JAKALI010000874.1 GCA_021813195.1 Pseudomonadota bacterium | reverse complement strand
TACTGGCCGTGGGGTTGGGAGCTGGTTGGGCGCAGGCGCAAAAGGTCTGGACGCCGAAGGCCGGTTCAGCGGAGCGTCAGGCGGTTCTCGATGCGGCGCGTGTGCCGGTTGAGAAGGACTTACGCCAGAGCGTGCGGTTCGAGCTCAAGACACTGCGGGTCACCCCACAATGGGCCTTCGTGCGGGGTAAGCCCGTGCGGTCTGATGGGCGTCCCGTCGACTACGCCCGTTCAATTTATGGCGAACAATCGAAAAGCGAGGCATTCGACAACGCTGCGGCGGTGCTTCTTGTTCGTACAGGAGGCGGATGGAGTGTGGTGACCTATTCGGTCGGTTTCACCGATGAGGTTTGGGAGACCTGGGACGAAGAATTCGGGGCGCCGGCATGGCTCTGGCCGTGAAATCGGAAATCCCCGTCGTGGTGACAGCTTTGTCATCTCCAGGGGATTGGGGGCGCTTTCGCGAGTTTTTAAGCGGAAGTGCTGCTGCAACAATTCTGTGGTCGGGCCTGGCTCATCCGGTCGGGTTTCTTGTCCGTCGTCGAGATGCCGGACGTAGGCGAGGGGAACACCAAGCCGCACATAAGTAGAATCAATGGGATCGCATTGCTTCTCTGTAGTCTGGAATCGTCTCGCTTGGCACGTTGGCATCGCCTTGCGCACGGGCCGCACCCAACCGGGATCTTCCTCTGGCAGGGGACGCAGCCGCCTCGCCAGCCGGTGCTGGGAACCTTCCGCGCTGCCGCCATTGCACGCCCGCCAGTTTGAGACCTGCCAGCCCGCGCGCGATCGAAGTGGCCGCATGGTGTGTGCGGAGCACGGGGAAGTATGTTTGAGCTGGAACGCCGACGGCACGTGCGCGTGGCGGCAGAATACTTGTATTCGTCAGGAGTGTGACTGAGGCATTGATCTGTTGGCGGTTGAGCCACTCTGGGAAGGCCGTTTCCTGATCGCGATGCAACGGGAGACGTGCCGACCCCACGTGCTCTCAGCCTTCTTCAAGTTCTCTGACGTCCTCCTCGCTGTTTGGCCGGGCAACATCGCATAATACCGCGGCCCTACGGTGGCGTTCCGTACTCTGGCGCCTGGGCGCTTGAGGAGCGTTGCCCGTTCGCTTCCCGCGATGCTGAAGCGCCAGGGATGAAACGCGACGAATTTTGCTCGTGCCGAACCACCGTGACGGAGGGTTTGGGCCGCGTGCGGCCACGGCGAACGACCGGAGCTTGACAACCGGTTGGGCCCTAACCAACTCCGACGGCGCTCGATCCAGACGGATCAACGCCTGCGCACGTTTGCGAACTCTCGTAGCGCTGGAACCTCAGTGGTGTGGTGGGTGACAACACGCGCGGCCGCAGTTGAATCACTCCTGATCGGCATAGCAAGCAAAATATAAAAGCGGTGAATGGGACTTAGAAGGATGGGCGGTAGCCAATTGGCTGTGCAAACGCTCTACCAACGTTTTGAGCAGACGGTCACGATTATCCTATCGGGCTTGCTCATTATTGTCATTCTGGCCGCACTCTGAAACCTCTTTATTCGCATCATATTCGGCTTGGTTCTCCAGGGTGCCCTTGATCCCACGCGACACAAAGTCTTTCAGGCTGTGTTTGGTGCCATTTTCACGGTGATCATCGCACTGGAGTTCAAGCGATCGATTATCGTTTAGATCAAAAGGCACGATACCGTCTTTCACGTCCGTGCTGTCGTGTTGGTGACCCTTCTCGCGCTTTTGCGCAAATTTATCATTCTGGACCTATCTCAGACTGAGGCGGCGACAATTGCCGCTTTGGGTTTCTCCACACTCGCGGTCGGCGGCATCTATTGGTTCGTGCGCTGGCAGGATGAGGAGGTCGAGGCGCGGCGCGAACACAGGCAGTTGCGAGAGCAAAGGCGGGCAGAACAACGAAGCAGATCGACCGCCTAAATCCAGCCCATCAGTTCCCGTCGCACGATGGCCTCAATGACGTCCAAGCCCTCCTCGCTGTCGTTCAAAGCCGGAAGGTAGGCAAACTGCTTGCCGCCGTTCTCTTCAAAGATGTGGCGGTTCTCGCCATCGAGTTCTTCGAGCGTTTCCAGGCAGTCAGCCGAAAATCCAGGTGCTACGAGGACAAGACGCTCCACACCCTCTTTAGCTAGCTGCGCGACGGTCTCATCCGTGTAGGGCTGCAGCCAGGGATCGCTGCCGAAGCGCGATTGGAACGTCGTCAGCCAGTCTTCAGCCGGCCAGCCCATCGCCTCGCGCAACAGTCGCGAGGTCTTCTGGCAATGACAGTGGTAGGGGTCGCCCTTGTCGAAATACTTTTGCGGCATGCCGTGGAACGTGGCGATGATTTTCTGCGGTGAAAAATCGAGTTTCGCAAGGCTCGCGCGCATCGAGCGCGCGAGCGCGTCGATATAGACGGGATGATCGTGATATGACGGGGCGACGCGCACGAAGGGCTGCCAGCGCATCGCCATCAGCGCGCGAAATGCCTGATCGCACGCCGTCGCCGTCGTGGCAGCCGCATACTGAGGATAAAGTGGGACCAGCAGAATGCGCTCGCAGCCCTGCTCGTGGAGAGCGCGAATCCGGCTTTCCGTCGTCGGATTGGCATAGCGCATGGCCCAATCAACGATGACGTTCTCATGTTCCGCGAGGCGGCTTGCGAGCTTCTCAGCCTGCGCGCGCGTAATCGTCTTCAGCGGACCTTCGTCGAGCTCGTTGTTCCAGATT
>JAKALI010000873.1 GCA_021813195.1 Pseudomonadota bacterium | reverse complement strand
GGGCAGATCCTGGGGCCCGGCCAGCCGGGCGAAATCGTGTTGCTGAGTTCGATGACCATGGTTGGCTACTACAAGATGCCGCAGGAAACGGAAGAAGTTTCGCGCAACGGCTGGCATCATACTGGCGATATCGGAACACGCGACGAGCGCGGCTATATCACGATCATCGACCGGCTGCGCGACGTGATCATCAGCGGCGGCTTGAACATCTACCCATCGGAAATCGAGCATGTCATTAGCGAGCTGGACGAGGTGCTCGACTGCTCGGTCATCGGCGTGCCCGACGAGAAGTGGGGCGAAAGCGTCAAGGCCGTGATTCAACTCAGGTCCGGACGGACATTGTCTGAAGCCGCGGTCATCGATTTCTGCAAGCCGAAGCTCGGCAGCTTCAAGGTGCCGCGATCGGTCGAGTTCTGGCCTGAGCTGCCGCGCAGTCCGGTGGGCAAGCTGCTGAAGCGCGAAATCCGGAAAAAATACTGGGACGGGCGTTCGCGGGCCGTATGAGCAGCTTGCTGCGCACGCCGGAGATGCTCATGTTTGCAGAGGCAACAAGCCATGGATGAGTCGCTGTTGATCGAGGAGCGGGGCGCAGGCCTGTGGTTGACCTTAAACAGACCCCTGGCAATGAACGCACTGACGCCCGCGATGATCGCCGCGCTCGACGCGGGTATCCAACGGGCCGCGGACAGCGCGCACATCCGCTGCGTGGTGATCACCGGCGTCGGCCGGGCATTCTGCGCCGGCGCGGACCTCAAGACGGTGCGGCACGAAGTCGGGACCGAAGTCGGGGCGCTGCGCAAGTTCATTGAGCGGGCAGCCGCAACCATGAACCGGATCGAGAACCTGCACAAGCCGGTCATCGCGGCGGTCAACGGTTTCGCGCTGGCTGGCGGATTCGAGGTGGTGCTCGCCTGCGATCTGGTCGTCGCCGCGCAGAGCGCGAAGCTCGGGGACGCACACATCAATTTCGGATTGCTCCCGGGCGGAGGCGGTTCGGTGCGGTTGCCGCGCAAAGTCGGCCCGAACCGCGCGAAATACCTGCTTTTTAGCGGCGAATCGGTCCCGGCTGCGGAATTCCTGGCCTGTGGCTTGGTCCATCAGGTCGTCGCGGACGAGGAGCTCGTGGGCGCAGCCGAGCGCCTGGCGCGACGGATCGCCGAAAAGAGTCCGTTGGCACTGCGCCGCATGAAGCAGCTCGTGGACGCCGGCTTGGAGCAATCCAGGGACACTGCTTTGCAATTGGAGCTGGTCGCAAGCGAAGCCCATTTAGGCTCGCACGATCTGCGCGAGGGCTTGGCGGCCTTCGACGAGCGGCGCGCCCCGGAGTTTCTGGGCCGATAGCGATCACCGTACGTTTACCACTGAGGACTTTCCTTGCATGGGGCTTCCGAGTCAATTCCAAAACTTGTCATTGCCGGTGATCGCGGCGCCGATGTTTCTCGTCTCCGGTACGGAGCTGGTAGTTGCCGCGTGCCGCGCCGGGGTGCTTGGGACGTTTCCGAGCCTGAATTGCCGCACCGCGGAGGAATTCAACTCCTGGCTGCAGCGGATTGAAACCGCGCTTGCAGAGACAGGAAACGTCGCACCGAGGCCAGCGCCATTCGGCGTGAATCTGATCTGCCATCGCACCAACCAACGATTGGCAGTGGACACTGACATCGCGGTGGCGCATCGCGTCCCGGTGGTGATCACGAGCGGGGGCGATCCCGTGCCGATCGTCGATCGCGTGCACGCGTACGGTGGCGTAGTGCTCGCCGACGTTACGGATCTAAAGTGGGCACGGAAGGCCGCCGCTGCGGATGTCGATGGCCTCATCCTGGTATGTGCAGGCGCCGGCGGTCACGCGGGGATCATGAATCCGTTTGCATTGCTTCCGCAGGTTCGAGAATTCTTCGATCGGACTATAGTCCTGGCGGGCGCAATCTCCGACGGACGCGCAATCCGGGCAGCCGAAGTCCTCGGCGCAGACCTGGTATATATGGGAACTCGTTTCATCGCGACGGCCGAAGCAAGCGCCACCGATCGATACAAGAAGATGCTACTCGAATCGGAAGCGACCGACCTGGTCTACACCGACGTATTCTCGGGGATTCCCGCAAACATGCTGAAGCCTAGCATCCGTCAGTACGGGGTCGATCCGGAAAATCTGCCGGAGAAAAATGCGCTCGACATCAGCAAAGAGTTGAACGTCGACGCCAAGGCATGGCGCGATGTCTGGAGCGCCGGCCAGGGCGTCGGCAGCATCCACGACGTCCCAACCGTAGCGCAACTCGTCGCGCGGCTTCGAGTCGAATACGACAGTGCAGGCAACTTCCCCCATGCACAAAGCTCGTGCGCTTCTGGAGTTGAAGAAAAACGTCCGAATACTGCGAACTGACGGGGCACTTGTGTAGTGCGGTTTCGGGCTGCGGAAGTTGCGAGTACAACACTCGCTTTCGACCATCATTTTCGGCGCTCCGGTCGCGGACCGAGTGACATGCCGGCGAGGACGACGATCGGGACCGATCGAATTGCCTTCATTGTCTTCAATACCTCATGCACCGAGTAAGCTGGCGGCCTCGCCAAAGAATGGTAGAACACCAAATGAACCAAGCGATTATTAGCCTCGATTTCTAGGTCACATAACTTATCGAACGCGGGAGGCGTTTTCGATCGGTCTTCTTCGACGGCAGCCTACCGGCGCACAGCATTCAAAGAAGCGGACGCTCATGTC
>JAKALI010000872.1 GCA_021813195.1 Pseudomonadota bacterium | reverse complement strand
TGAACCTAGCACCCCGCCCATAGCACGCCCTGATCCGGCGGACCGAATGTTTTCAGACCAAGGTTGACAGCCGCGGGGCGACCGTCGCGAGTTCGAGGTCCCTCACGTACGTCGCATAAAATCCCGTTTGCCGATATCGAGACCGTTATGACGCAGGATGGTGTAGGCGGTCGTGCAATGGAAATAGAAGTTCGGCAGCGCAAAATGGATGAGATAATCCTTCCCGCTGAAGTTCATGTCGTTCGGGCCCACTTTGATCGTCAGCGCCAGTTCTTCCGCGTCGGTCATCTCTTCCGCGCCCACTCGTGCCAAAAAAGCCAGGGTCTTGGCGATCCGCTCCTTCAGTTCGGCAAATGTCGTCTCTGTATCGGGATGGATTGGTACCTCGCGCCGCGCCAGTCGCGCGGTCGCGGCTTTGGCAAAATCGCAGCTCGCCTGCACTTGGCGCGTGAAGTTGAACATATCCGGATAAAGTCTGGCGGTGAGGAGGGTCACATGCTCAATCTTGCGCGCGTCCGCATAGGCCATCGCTTTGTCGATGATCCCATCCAAAGCATGCAGGTGCTTCTGAAAGGATGGAACGGCGATGTCGTACATGGAAACGGACATGGACCTCTCCAAACCATTGGGCACGAGACTTGGTCAAATCCCGGAACCGATGCGCAACGTCCGTCACATGACGCCTCATGCACTGGCTCGACCGAGTGCCACGGACCTTGGGTGACGTGGTGGGCGGTGAGAGGGTCGAACTCCCGACATCTTCGGTGTAAACGAAGCGCTCTACCACTGAGCTAACCGCCCGCGACACGATCCCTAACCCAGACCGGCCAGCCTGTCATCGGGCTTTGCAGCCAATCGTCTGCGACAGGATCCATCCCTCGCGCAGCGGGAGCCTCTCCGATAATGCATTGCCGGACTCCCGCAACACCGGTTCAGTTCAAGGCGTCTTTGAGGCCCTTGGCCGGCGTGAACTTGGCAACGCGTGTGGCCGGGATTTTGATCGTCTGGCCTGTTGACGGATTGCGTCCCTCACGCTCCTTGCGCTTGGCGACCTTGAAAGTTCCAAAATCGGGAAGACGCACTTCGCCGCCATTCTGCAGCATGCCCCGGATATTGCCGATCACCGAATCTACAACCGCGCTCGCCTTTTCCTTCGTCAACTCGCAATCGCGGGCAACGGCATCTATCAAATCCTTCTTGCTCATCTCTCTCGTCCTTTATCTTCGGGAATCTTTCAGCGCCTCTGCTGCGTGAGGCTGACCGCAATCTATCATCAGCCAGCACGCCGAATGTGGCCTTGAGACCTCTGCGCTGGTCACAGGGGTTGAGAAAGCGCGCAATTCCCGGGAGCGTCAAGCCCAAAACCCTGAGCTATCCGCGTCAATCAGGCCCAATTTCACCGGCACCTTTGCCAACACCTGCGCACCCGCAATCGCGTGCGCATGTCCTCCACTGCGCACGCTCAATACAAGCAGCGATTGCAGGAAAAGCAGCCGCCGCCGCGGCTGCTCTCCCAAGGACAAAGGAGCCCTTTCAGTGCGCGGTCAAGCGCGCGCCGCCTTTGCCTTCGTCAGCGGCCACACCAGCATCTTCCGCCGCGACCTCGTCCCATGTCATGGGCTCGGGCTGGCGCACGAGGGCGGTCTTGATAACGTCCTCCATGCGCGACACCGGGACGATTTCGAGCTTCTTTTTCACTTCCTCAGGGATGTCCGCCAAATCCTTGACGTTCTCCTCAGGGATGACGACTGTCTTGATGCCGCCACGCAATGCCGCCAGCAATTTTTCTTTCAATCCACCGATCGGCAGCACTCGACCGCGCAGCGTGATCTCACCCGTCATCGCCACATCTTTGCGAACGGGAATGCCGGTCAGAACGGAGATGATCGCCGTCGCCATCGCAACACCCGCCGACGGGCCGTCCTTCGGCGTGGCCCCTTCGGGCACGTGCACGTGGATGTCCTTCTTTTCGAACATCGACGGCCGAATGCCGAAATCGACCGAACGCGAACGCACGTAGGCCTGAGCAGCTTGGATGCTCTCCTTCATAACATCGCGCAGATTACCTGTGACGGTCATCTTACCCTTACCGGGCATCATGACCCCTTCGATCGTGAGCAACTCGCCACCGACTTCCGTCCAGGCAAGCCCTGTAACGATGCCGACCTGATCCTCCAGTTCGGCCTCGCCAAAGCGGTACTTCGGCACACCGAGGTATTCCTGGACGTTGGCGGCCGTCACTTTGACAGACGTCGCCTTGCCCGTGAGGATTTCCTTCACCGCTTTGCGCGCGAGCTTGGCGATCTCGCGTTCGAGCGAGCGCACGCCGGCTTCCCTCGTGTAGCGGCGAATGACTTCGAGCACGGCTGCGTCTTCCACCGACCATTCACCCGGTTCAAGTCCATGAGCGGAAGCCTGTTCCGGGATCAGGTGCCGCTTGGCGATCTCGACCTTCTCGTCCTCCGTGTAGCCGGCCAGACGGATGATCTCCATACGATCGAGCAGAGCGGGCGGGATGTTGAGCGTATTTGCCGTCGTCACGAACATCACGCTCGAGAGATCGTAGTCCACCTCGAGGTAATGATCGTTGAACGTGGAGTTCTGTTCCGGATCGAGTACCTCAAGCAGCGCCGCCGCGGGATCGCCGCGGAAATCCTGGCCCATCTTGTCGATCTCATCGAGCAAGAAGAGCGGGTTGATGCGCTTGGCCTTTTT
>JAKALI010000871.1 GCA_021813195.1 Pseudomonadota bacterium | reverse complement strand
TCGATGATGGCGCGGGCGAGATCGATGCTCTTCTCGCCCAGTGTCTCGGAGAGGGCTTCACGCAAGGTCGCTTCGCTGACGAATCCCAGTCTCACCAGCAGCTTGCCGATCGGCTGATTCGATTTGGTCTGTTCCAGCAAGGCGATGCGCAGCTGGTCTTCGCTGACCACCCCCTGGGCGATCAGCAATTGCTCGACCGTTCGGCGTTGCGCCGCCAGTGGTTTCGCAGGGTCGGGGCTCATCGCGGTGCGCCGCCAAGTGAATTCCGCTCCGGTAGCGGTATCAGCGCGCCGGGCCTGCCGCCATCCGCGCTCGAGTCGTGCAGCACGATCGGACGCAGGAATACCACCAATTCCGTTTTTCTGCGCGTGTCGTCGCGGTTCTGAAAAAAAGCCCCCAATAGCGGAATTTTGGAAAGCCCGGGCACGGCATTGTCGGTGTTGTTCAGCGAATCCTCCATCAGCCCGCCCATCACCGCGATGTTGCCGTTCGCGACGCGGATCAGCGACTCCATTTCGCGCACCCGGATGACCGGGATCAGGTTGGCGATATTGGCCTTGGCGAGATCCGGATTCGGATCGGCGATGGTGCCGATGATGCGCGAGACGCTGGGCCTGATGTTGAGCAGAACCGTGTCGTTGTCGCTGATCTGCGGAGTCACGTTCATGACGAAGCCGACCGGGACCGTATTCAAGGTGGTGGTGTATGCGACCAGCGGCTGGGTCCCGGAGACGCCGGGCGTGACGTCGGCCTTGATCGAGAAATAGACGCTGTTATCGACCACCTTGAGCACCGCGGTCTGATTGTTGATGACCGACAGTTTCGGGCTGGACAGCACCTTCACCGTGCCGAAGGATTCGAGCAGCCTGACCGAACTGCTGATGTTGCCGACGCGCGATCCGGGGTTGTTGTAGCCTATCTCGAAGAGGCTCGAAGGCGGGGCGGCGATGGCGCCGACGGCCGACTGAATCAGCCTGAAGCCGGCGCGTCCGAGCGGCAGCGCGCTCCAGTCTATGCCCTGCTGATAGTTGTCGGACAGTTGCACTTCGGCGATGGTGGCTTCTATCAGTACCTGACGTTGCGCGCGGGCCATGACCTGATCGAGGAATTCCCCGATCTTCTCGTGCTGGCGCGCCGTGGCGCGGACGCTGAGCACCCCCGATTCCGGATTGCTGATCACCGCCGCGGCCTCGCGGAAGGTGGTACGGCGCACCACGGTGGTACCGGCCTGCTGCAGCGTCACCGGATTGGGACTGGCGGCGATGCCGGCTTGGCTGCGGCCGCGCTTGCCCGCGGCCGGAGCGGCAACCCCGGTACCGGTACTGGCCTGCTGATCGCTGCGTTCAATGACGGTTTCGCTCGAGCCTTCCGGCAGTATCTTGTCGGTTTCGTGCAGGAGGTCCTTGACGTTTTTCTCCAGGGTCTCCCAGAAGTGGTTTCGGGCGCTGTTGTCGATCCGGGTCTGGGAATTGTTGCCGCCGGAGCCGCCGCTAGGGCTGGCGCCGCCGGGGATTCCGGCGGAGGCGATTTGCGTCGTCACCATCGTGGTGCCGCTGGTGTCGCGCGAGATATTGACGTAGTCGATCCGGTAGTTGCGTAGGTAGGGCGAGTCGGGCATGACGGAGAGGTTCCGTCCGTCCAGTTCCCAGCGGATATCCGCCTGCCTGGAGATGCGTTCGAGGAGCTGCTGCAGGGTCTGATCGACGGCGTTGAGGGTGATCGTGCCGGTGATGCCCGGGTAGATGTCGACGTTGAGCTTGGCGTCCCGCGCCAACGAGAACAGCAGGTCGTGGACCCGTACATCGTTGACCACGACGCTGTAGGTCTTGGCCTTGGCTGAGGACACGGGCAGGCGCGGCACGGCGGCAGGCGACGGCGCCCGGGGAATGCCCGGACTGGCCGCCGGCAGAGGGTCCTCGGTCCGCGAGGGGCGCGCGGATGGCGGTCGAACCATGGGTTGACTGCAAGCGGCGGCGGCCAGAGTCGACAGGCATGCGACGGTTATGTGGAGGCTGTTCAGTGCGGGCATGAGCGCGACGAACCTGAGCGTAACATGACATGGTCATATTACGCCGGTCGTCGGCTCTTGGGGAAATGGGTGTTCGGCGTTCAGCGCAGCCACTTCACCATGCGCGGGAAGGGCTTGAGCGCGCGCAGCGATGCGGGCAGTTGTTGCAGCGCAGACAGCGCTGCTTCGCGCGACGGGTAGTCGCCATAGATGACGCCGATACGCGGGTTGCCGCGGATGTCGGCGACATAGACCCGGACCTGGTCTTCCCCCCCGGTTGCCTGGACGGTTGCGGCGACGAAATTCTCGATTTCGTCGGCATTTCCGGCGTCTGCCGTCAGCAATTGGATGAACCAGTGCTGGTCCGGAACATTGGCCAGCCAGCTCCGCGTCGCTTCGATGCGGGCGCGGGTCTGGCTGCCGAGCTTGGCCAGTTTGCCGGTCAATGCGGGCGGCGCCGGCGAGGCCGAATCTGAGGCAGCCGGTGTTGCGCTCGGAACCGCGGCCGGCGGGACGGCGATCTTGGCAGTCGCCGGAACGATCGGAGAAGCCGCCGGCGGTGACGGAGGGAGCTCGGCCGGCGTCGGCGCGGGTTTCGCCGCGGGCGACGGCATGGGCGACGGCATAGGCGCTGCAAGCGCAGGCACCACCGACAGCGCGACCGGGGTCCGGGTTTTCGGCCAGATGACCAGCAGGATCGTGACCAAAAATAGCGCC
>JAKALI010000870.1 GCA_021813195.1 Pseudomonadota bacterium | reverse complement strand
ATGCTCTCAAACTTTGGTTCGCGCGTGTGGATGGTCGGCTCGGACTACATCTGCCCATACGAGTCCAACCGCGTCATGAGCGACCTCATTCTCGAGCGCGGCGGCGAGAAGATCTCGGAAACCTATCTTCCGCTCGACGCGACCTGGGAGAGTTATCTCGACGTGGCCCGGAGGATCAAGAGCGCCATGCCGGACTTCATCTTCTCGACCGTGGTCGGCGAGGGCATCACACTCCTGCATCGTGCATTCGCGACCGTGGGACTCGACCCCTACGCGGTGCCAATCGCCAGCCACATGACCAGCGAAGCGGAGATCGCCATCATGGGCGCCAACCTGGCGGAAGGCCACATCACCTGCGCCGCCTACTTTCAGTCTGTCGATACACCCGAGAACAGGCATGCCATCGCACGCTATCGCGAGCGCTTCGGCGAGCAGCTTGTCACCAATATGTGCTGGGAGGCGGCATATTTCCAAATGCACATGCTCGCCGACGCCATCAGGCGCGTCGGGAGCGACGATCCGGAGCACCTGCTCCGCGTTCTTCCAGGCCTTGAGTACGACGCTCCTCAGGGCCGCGTTCGCATCGACGAGCACAACCACCACACCTACCTTCAGCCGCGGATCGGTCGGGCCAATGCGCACGGCCAGTTCGACATTCTGGTCAGCGCGCCTGAGCGCGCAAAAGCCGACCCTTACGTGGTTTCCCACTCGACGCCGGACTGGCTGGGCACAGTGGGCAAGAATGTGCAGGGATCGGAGGACCGGGAATGACGCGCGTACCCGAACACGCTTCGGTCCTGCGACAGATTCGGTCGCTCCAGGTGGTCGTGATCCACCCACAGGACCAGGACGGCGAAGAGCTGTCCGCCCAACTCCACCGCATTGGCTGCAATGTGCAGACCTACTGGCCCGAGCTCAGGGTCCTGCCGCCGGACGCCGGAATCGTGCTGCTGGCCGTGCGCCCGGAAACACTCGGCATCGAATACCCCTGGATCGGACAACCTTCGACGCCGCCGGTCATCCCCGTGGTCACTTATGAAAACCCGATCACCATCGAGGCGGTGCTGCAGCTCGATGCCTTCACCACAATCGCCTCTCCGGTACGCTCATTTGGCCTCCTGACGGCAATCGCGGTGGCCCTCATGCAACACAAGGCGCGACATGCGCGCGAACGCTACATCCAGCGCCTCGAGCAGAAGTCCACCAAGCAGCGGGTGGTACAGCAGGCCAAGCAGATCATGATGGAAGCCCGCGGCATTTCTGAAGACGAGGCCTATTCAATCCTGCGCTCCCAATCCATGGCCAAGCGCTCGAATATCGAGGACGTTGCCCACAACATCATCGAGGCGCACAAGACGCTTGGGTTCGATTGACTTGGCCTGTCCGTGTCCAACGCCGCCAGAAAGCAGAGTCACTTTTCGGGCGATGGCAAATCCGAGCCTCGACGCTTTCAGGAGTCCACATCGAGACTTCCGCTGGCGAGCGCCGCAGCAGCCGAACGGGTCTCGACGCCGAGTTTCCTGAAAATATGTTCGAGATGTTTGTTCACCGTCCGCGGGCTCATGCCCAGGATGTCGCCGATATCCCGATTGGTTATTGCCGCGACATGGTTTTCTTCCAGCAGTTTTTTCGCTTTTTCTGCAAACGTCGGCCAGTCCGACGCACCGTCTTCCTGAATGACTTTGATCTTGCGCCCAAGGACACCGCCCATCGCATTGATCTGGCTGATCGCCAATTTCTCGGCTTGAATGGACCCGGTCTCTGAAATGGCCATCGTTCCCGTAGAGGAATGAAGAATGCCGACCGTCACTTCCTTATCGGTGACGGCAAGTTTCGTGGTATTGACTTTCGACGTCGGCGGCACCTGGGCATGCGATAAATTGCCCATGGCGAACAAAGGCAGGCTCGCCAAGCCAGCAACCACCTTTCTTCGCGTCGTGGACCCTAGCCCGACCGCGTTGCTGATAGTGGATTCGCAGGTGCTCGGCGAAGATTTTTTCGATGACATGGCAAACCTCCTGGATAATTGAAATTGCGCTATGAAACGCTTTGAGTGCTGCGATGACGCTTTAACGACGGTTTGAGAATAGGTTTTCGCCTGCCCGCCGGGCAATACGTCATTTGACTGTGGCCTTTGGAAATCCGTGATGACATTTGGCGAGATGTACGACCGCCTTCGCGGACGCATGCGTCTTCGCTGCTTGCCGGTCGCTGACCAATGGGGAAGAGTCCTTGCTCGGGCCGGATATCGGCCGACGCGGCCATTGCCCGCCTTGCGCAAGGCGCCCCAAACGTGCGCGCACCAGGTGAGCATCCGTTGCCCCGGGCAGTTGCTCCCGCGGTTTCGTAGACTCGCGCTTTGGCTCGCCTCGCACTTCATTCAGGAGCGAGGCGCATCCTTTGGCACTTCTGTTCCAAAGGCCAGAATTACTCCACGATCACTATTCACAGGCCTATCCGGTTCGGCCGGATGCCGATGAGTGCCTTTTCAGACCTTCCTATGGATGCCCGCATGAAAGCTCGTCTCAAGCTGATTCCCGTTGCTGCCGGTCTTTGCGTGGCGCTGGGTGGCTGCGCCCAGTTCATCGCAGGGACGGGCCCCACCGCATCCAAGATGGCTGAGGCGCCCCAGAGCCCGACGCTCAAGGGGATCGAACTCGTCAAGGTGAATTACGCAATCGCCAACCAATTGCGCAAGGAGGCCTCCGCGCATCAGTTCTCAAAGTA
>JAKALI010000869.1 GCA_021813195.1 Pseudomonadota bacterium | reverse complement strand
AGGGGGCCATCGTCGTTTATGAATCGACGGTCTATCCAGGCGCCACCGAGGAGGTCTGTATTCCGCTGCTGGAGAAGCATTCGGGGATGAAGTGGAAGCGCGATTTCCATGTGGGCTACTCGCCGGAGCGGGTCAACCCGGGCGACAAGGAGCGCACCATCACCAAGATCGTCAAGGTGGTCTCGGGGGACGACGGACCGACAACCCAGAAGGTGGCCGAGCTGTATGGCTCGGTGATCACCGCCGGCGTGCACCCGGTCAGCTCGATCAAGGTTGCCGAAGCGGCCAAGGTGATCGAGAACACCCAGCGCGATTTGAACATCGCGCTCATGAACGAGTTGGCGCTGATCTTCGATCGTGTCGGCGTCGATACCCTGGAAGTGTTGCAGGCCGCGGGCACCAAGTGGAACTTCCTGCCCTTCCGTCCCGGATTGGTGGGCGGCCACTGCATCGGTGTCGATCCCTACTACCTCACCCACAAGGCCGAGATGCTGGGCTACCACCCGCAAGTCATTCTCGCTGGCCGGCATATTAATGACGGCATGGCGGCGCATGTGGCGCAGCAGACGGTGAAGCACATGATCAAGAACCGCGGCACCGTAAATGGCGCCAAGGTCATCGTGCTGGGCTTGACCTTCAAGGAGAACTGTCCGGATCTGCGCAATTCGAAAGTGGCTGACGTGGTGCGTGAATTGCAGGAATATGGCTGCGCGGTTTCGGTACATGACCCCCTCGCCGTTTCGGCGGAGGCCGAGCACGAATATGGCATCACCTTGACTCGCTGGGACGACTTGCCGGATGAAGTCGATGCCGTTGTCGCGGCTGTTTCCCACCGGGAGTATCTGGCCACGCCGCTGACCGACATTCTGGATAAGCTCAAGCCGGGCGGGGTATTTGCGGATGTGAAATCCGCCTATGACCCGGCTGCCATCGTGACCGCCGGCTATAGGCTGTGGCGGCTGTGACAATTACGCCTTACGCCGATGCCTATGCCCCCGTTTTTCAGCAAGCTGATCAGTGCGGCCCTGTTGCCGCCGCTCAATTTTCTTCTTGTCACCTTGGTGGGCTTGGTCATTGCGCGCACGCATCCACGTCGCGGGCGGGCGATACTCTTCGTTGCGCTCGCGATGTTGTGGCTATGCTCCACCCCCTACTTGGCGAGGAGCGGGCTACGCCTGTTGGAAAGCTCCGTAAACGCAGTTGATGTTAAGGCGCAGAGCGCCGATGCGATCGTCGTACTCGGCTCGAGTACTTATCGCCATGCGCCTGAATACGGCTCGGACACCGTCGATGAAGCCGAGCTGGTTCGTCTGCGCTACGCCGCAAAACTGCAGCGCGAAACGGGCAAACCGGTATTGATCGCTGGGGGCAAGGTGGACGACAGCAATTTACCCACAGCGCGTCAAATGAAATCCGTGTTGGAGCACGAGTTCAGGGTTCCCGTGCGCTGGACGGAAGACGCCTCCACCAATACCCTGGAAAATGCCCGCTTCAGTTTCCGCGTGTTGCACCAGGCCGGCATCAGACGGATCTATCTCGTCACCCATGCCTGGCATATGCCTCGCGCGGTCATGGCGTTCGAATCGGCGGGATTCGAGGTGGTACCGGCGCCGACCGCCTTCACTACCAGGCGCAGAGTCGATCTATTGAGCTTCTTGCCCAGCGCCGATGCGCTCGAATGCAGCTCTATCTTGATGCACGAACTGCTGGGACTCCTTTGGTATCGGATGATCCTGCGCGCGTAGGTTGAGAAGCCACCTCGTATAAGGGCTGAGATAGGCGCGAAGGGTGGTGGGCATTAAAGGTTGCTTCGCCTTTGGCTTGTCGTAGGGGTTGGTGGCCGAGTGCGGAAAGTCCTCACGGATCGGCACGCTGGCGGGATCGCCATAAACGGTGGCCGAGGAGGAGAAGACGAGCGTTTTGAGCTTCGCCCGGCGCATGGCGGCGAGCAGTTGCAGCGTGCCGTGGACGTTGTTGTCGTAATAGAGCAGCGGTTTCTCGACCGATTCGCCCACGGCCTTGAGGCCGGCGAAGTGGATCACCGCTGCGATCGGGTGCGCGGCGAATAGACGATCGAGCAGCCCGGGGGCGGACGTCGCCCTCGATGAAGCGGGGGCGCTTGCCGCAGAGCGCTTCCAGGCGGTCGACGACGTCGGCTCGGCTGTTGCCAAGATTGTCCAAGACGAGCAGGTCGTGACCGGCTTGCGCGAGTGCCACGCAGGCATGCGAGCCGATGTAGCCGGTGCCGCCGGTGACGAGGATCATCGGGATGCCTGCTGCGCTGGGGTCTTTATCATGGCGGCAATGATAATATGGTAATTTTTAGCGAGCCATTTCAATGGATATCAAGAAGCTCAAGCTCGATCAACTGAACGAGCTCAAGGCGCTGATCGATCTGGAAATCGTCGCGCGGCAGGCGTCCGAAAAGGATGACCTGTTCCAGGAAATCACGGCGCTCGCGCAGGCACGCGGCTACTCCCTTGAAGACCTGGTCGGCAAGCGCGCCAAGCGGCGCGCAGGCGCGGCGCGCAAGCAGGCGACGATCAGGTACCAGCATCCGACGAAAAAGGATTTGGTCTGGAGCGGCCGCGGCCGGCATCCGGCCTGGGTCAAGGAATGGCTGGAGCAGGGGAAGGCGCTGGAGAAGCTGGCGGTCAAGTGATGGGGGATTGCCGCGGCCCTGCGGGCCTCGCAATGACGAATAGCCTTTACCCTGCGGGCCTCGCCA
>JAKALI010000868.1 GCA_021813195.1 Pseudomonadota bacterium | reverse complement strand
GGAAGCGATGGTGCCGTCGGGCGCCTCCACCGGTGCGAACGAGGCCGTCGAATTGCGCGACGGCGATGCGGGGCGCTACAACGGCAAAGGCGTCCTGCGTGCCGTCGCGGCCGTCAACGACATCGTTGCGAGCGCCGTCGAAGGACTCGATGCGACCGCGCAGCGCGAGCTCGATCAAAGGCTCGTCGAGCTCGACGGCTCGCCCAACAAGAGCAAGCTCGGAGCCAACGCGATTCTCGGCGTCTCGCTCGCCACCGCGCGCGCCGCGGCGAGCAGCTTCTCGATGCCGCTCTTCCGTTATTTAGGCGGCCCGTCGGCGAGTACGCTGCCGTTGCCGATGATGAACGTCATCAACGGTGGGAAGCACGCCGCCGGCGCATTGCAGTTCCAGGAGTGTATGATCGTGCCGCTTGGCGCGCCTTCGCTGCGCGAGGCCGTGCGCTACGGCTCGGAGGTCTTTCACGCGCTCGGCGCGCTCCTTCACGAGATGCGTCTGCCGACGCAGGTCGGCGATGAGGGCGGCTACGCGCCGCCGCTCGACTCGATCGATCGAGCGATGCAGTTGCTGGTGCAAGCGATCGAGCGCGCCGGCTACGCGCCGGGCACCGATGTCGCCATCGCGCTCGATCCGGCAGCGAGCGAGTTCTACCAAGACGGCAAGTATTTTGCGGATAGCGCGGACCGCTCGCTGACCGCCGGCGAGATGGTCGCGCTCTATACGAGGCTTCTAGACCGCTATCCAATCGTCTCGATCGAAGACGGTTTAGCCGAGGACGACTGGGACGGCTGGGCCAAACTCACCGCCGCGCTGGGCTCGCGCTGCCAGCTGGTCGGCGACGACATCTTCGTCACCAACATGGAGTTCTTGTCGCGCGGCATTCGCGAGGGCGTTGCGAACTCGATCCTCATCAAGCTCAACCAGATCGGCACGCTTACCGAGACCCTGGACTGCGTGGAGATGGCGCACAAGGCCGGTTATTCGTGCGTGATCTCGCACCGGTCGGGCGAAACCGAAGACACGAGCATCGCCGATATCGCAGTCGCGGCCGCCATCGGCCAGATCAAGACCGGCTCGCTCTCACGCAGCGACCGCGTCGCGAAGTACAACCGCCTGATGGCGATCGAGGAAGAGCTGGGGCAGGCGGCACGTTTCCGTGGGCGGAAGGCATTGGAAGCGCCTGGCCGCTGACGGGCCCGTAGCTCAGCGGTAGAGCGGCCGGCTCATAACTGGTTGCGCGTAGGTTCGAATCCTACCGGGCCCACTCTTTGGCTTGACAGGCCGCCCGTTCGTGGAGTACGAATAGGCGGTCTGCCGACGCCGCGGCGCCATCGTCTATCGGTTAGGACAGCGCCCTTTCAAGGCGCAGAGACGGGTTCGATTCCCGTTGGCGCTACCAAGAAACGCTCGATTTTGCGGGCGTTTCATACGCGATTAAGCAAGTCGTAAACCCTACAAGAAGGGATCGACGGCATATCCGCGTTCCGGCCCCGTAGCAGACCTGCGATCTCGCCGGCGTTCCAAGGCGCCGCGGCATCTTTCGCAGCCCGTCGAGGTCGTTGCGGATGGCGCCCAGCGAGCGAAGCACCGCTATGCCGCAGCCGGCGACCGCTGCGACAGCCTACATTTGATGGCGCTCTGATAAGTCGCCGAGTCCATCTTGTAAAGCGTCGCTTGACAGTATATACTGACTGAGATGGAGCGGTTTGGGAGCGACGAGGCTCGCCTGATTTGGGAGGGACGCTCAAGCAAGGCTACTCGGCGAACTGTTCCACCAAAGCTGCACCGGAAGGCCGCCAGCCTGATGGACCGGGTTATCAATACTGCTACGCTGAGGGACTGCTCCAACTACCCACCCGGATGGCACTTCAAGGAACTGCATGGCAGGCTGCGTGGTACATATCAAATCTGAATCGATGGTCAATACCGTATCCGCTTTCGTTGGGACCCTCGTTGCGGCGCGGTTGGCGTTACTGTTGGAGAGTTTCATGGAGAGGATGACTGATGCCTAGAGAGGTCATGGTTCCAACGTATCGGCGGCCGAGTACGCCTGGGGAGTTCATTCGCGACTATCTCGACGACGCAGAACTTAATCTCACGCAAGGAACGTTAGCAAGTCGGCTGGGTGTCAGCCGAGCGAATCTGAATGCCATCATCAACGGCAAACGTGCCGTCACGCCGGGTATGGCAATGCGGCTTGAACGTGTGCTTGGCGTGAGCATGCAGACGTGGCTCAATCTCCAAGCAGCCGTTGACGTCTACGATGCCCGGCATTCGCCGGAAGCCAAAACCATCGCGAGACTCAAGCCACTCCGCAGACCTGCTGCATAATGCGTTTACCGCTAGGAGCCTGTCGGAGTTGAGCCGTTTTCGGATTTGGCGCCGAATTTTGTTCGGAGACGAGGCGCGAAGAAGGAGCGAAGCCGTAGCTTCGTGACTGATGAGCAACGAAGTATTCGGGCAAAAGGCGGCCCAAAGACGGAAACGTGCTTAACTCCGACAGGCTCCTAGGCTTGGCACAGGGCGGACTTCCGTCTGGAAGATCTGTCGCGCCGCCTTCCGGCTCCAAAGGCTAGCGAGAAAAGCAGTCATGGCTGATGCGACCCCATCGCCGACTTGATCCGGTTGGCTTTACGCTGACGATGGCCAGGCGGGCACGCGGAACGTCGCCGGACAGGTATTCTGATTCGTAAGCGCGTCCATCAGCGAGACCGCTTGCGGGAATGCACC
>JAKALI010000867.1 GCA_021813195.1 Pseudomonadota bacterium | reverse complement strand
TTGGTTTCATATCGGGGGCCGGGCCAGTCGGCCCACGGCACACGCCAATCATCGGCGGACCGAGCCGTCCAGTGTAACGACGCAGATTGGTGCGCAGCCAGCACAACCGAACGCGCGTAGGCTGGGATGTCGGTCGCTATGCGCAACTCAGCTCCGGGCGTCATCGCGCGGGACAGTAGGCCAAGGAACTGTGTTGATACGAGGCGGCGCTTGGCGTGGCGAGCCTTCGGCCACGGGTCCGGATACAGAATGAACACCCGCGACAAAGATCCCTCCGGCAGAGCGCGGATCAGGGGCCTTACGTCGTCGGGATGAAGGCGAATGTTCCCAATCTGCAAATTGACGATGGTGGACAAGACTTTGACCACGCCGTCCAGGAACGGCTCACAGCCGATGATCCCCACGTCGGGGTGGGCGAGGGCCTGATGGAGTAGGTGCTCACCGCCGCCGAAACCAATTTCCAGCCAGACCTCTTGGACCGGCGGATCGAACAGTTTCCCCAATTCCCCAGGTTGCGCAACACGCTCCAGGTCGATTTGCCAGCGCGGCAGAACATCGGTGACAAGTTTCGACTGACGGCGGCTCAACTTGCGACCGCGTTTTCGCCCGAAGGATCTGAGATCAGGCGACACCGCTCGGCCGTGATCGTGTTTGGTCATGAAGGTTACGTTGCGCGGGTCTCGGTAGCCATCTGACCATGATTGGCCAATGGCCGCAGGCTGCCCCGCGGCCGTCCGATGTTGAGTTGGAGGCGAACTTCAAACCGCGGCCTTGATCTTCTCTGCCAAATCCGTGCGCTCCCATGAGAAGCCGCCGTCGGCATCCGGTTGGCGGCCGAAATGACCGTAAGCGCTCGTGCGGGCATAGATCGGCTTGTTGAGCCCGAGGGTCGAGCGAATACCATGCGGTGTCAAATCCATGACCCGGTCGAGCGCCGTTTCGAGGACGGCCTCCTCGACTTTGCCGGTCCCGTGGGTGTCGACATAGATCGACAATGGTCGGGCAACGCCAATCGCGTAGGATAATTGAATGGTGCAGCGCTCGGCCAATCCAGCGGCCACGACGTTCTTGGCGAGGTAGCGCGCGGCGTAGGCCGCAGAGCGGTCTACTTTGGTCGGATCTTTACCCGAAAACGCGCCGCCGCCGTGCGGCGCCATGCCACCGTAAGTGTCGACGATGATTTTCCGGCCGGTGAGGCCGCAGTCGCCATCCGGTCCGCCGATATAGAACTTGCCGGTCGGGTTCACGTGCCAGACGGTGTCTTTGCTGATCCAGCCTTCCGGCAGTGCCTTGCGCACATACGGCTCGACGATATCGCGGACTTGGCCGGACGAGAGATCTTCCACAAGGTGTTGATGAGAAACGACGATTTGCGTGACACCGACGGGCCGTCCATCCTCGTAGCGGACGGTGACCTGGCTCTTTGAGTCCGGCCCGAGCTTCGCAGTGTCGCCCACGCCGGCCTTACGCGCTTTGGCAAGATCGTGAAGGATGCGGTGGCTGTAGAGGATGGGTGCCGGCATCAGTTCCGGCGTGTCGGTGCAAGCATAACCGAACATGATGCCCTGGTCGCCAGCGCCTTCTTCTTGGTTCGTCGGCTGTTTGGCATCGACGCCTTGGGCAATGTCGGCGGACTGTCCGTGCAGCAGAACCTCGATGTTCGCGTTTGCCCAGTGGAAGCCGGCCTGCTCATAGCCGATGTCGCGGATGGCCTTGCGGGTGATGTCTTGGATCTCGGCAACGCGGATGCCGCTCGGTCCGCGATACTCCCCGGCAATGATAACGCGATTGGTCGTGGCCATCGTTTCGCACGCCGCGCGCAGGCCCCACGGATCGAGACCTTCAATTTCGCCCTGGCGGTAGAACGCATCAACGACTTCGTCCGAGATTCGGTCGCAGACTTTGTCGGGGTGTCCTTCGGATACAGATTCGCTCGTGAAGAGGAACGATTTGCGCGCCACGTTGGTCCCCGCAGGTTCGGCTTATTTGAAAAATCGACGTGAGATGGGTGGCTGTGTTGCCGGAGGCTATGCGCAAGGTCAAGGGCGCTGGGCCTGCAAATTGCCGCGTTGATTGGGTTCGTCTTCACTCGGCGGGGCTGTGTCCTCGCCCGCCAGCGCCCGCACGAGGTCCACGATCGAGCGGCGTACACGCGGATCTTGGATGCGCACGAAAGCGCGATTGAGTTCGAGGCCGTCCCGAGTGGATAGGAACTCTGCAGCGTAACTGTCGGCCGGTCGTTCCGCGAAGCCGGGCGCCATGGAGCCAGATGCCAGCTGCTCTGGCAAATCCTCGTAGAAATATTGGATCGATACGCCAAGGACTTGCGCCATATCGAAGAGGCGGCTCGCCCCGATTCGGTTGACGCCCTTTTCGTATTTTTGCACTTGCTGGAAGGTGAGCCCCAATTGCTCGCCGAGCCGCTCCTGGCTCATCCCCAACAGCATGCGGCGTAGGCGGACGCGCGTGCCTACATGCGCGTCGATGGGATTGGGACGGCGCGAGCTGTTGCGATCCTCGGGTTCATCGTCCGTGTCCAAGATTGTCGACATTCCACCCCTTTCCAGGCGCCCAAATCGTGAAAATGCTCCGGGTTTCTCAACTTGCGCAATTCCTAGGTGCGTAGCTTCTTTACGTCAACCTGCGGTGTTGCCCGTTCTGTGGCATGCATACGTAAACAGACGCAGCGGATTGTGTCGGCGGTCCCGCGCAACATGCTCAGCCGTCGGA
>JAKALI010000866.1 GCA_021813195.1 Pseudomonadota bacterium | reverse complement strand
TCGCCGAGCACCTACGCGGCACGCCGATCGTCGCCTTCATCGGCGGGCGCAACGCACCGCCCGGAAAATCGCTCGGCCACGCCGGCGCGATTATCTCGGGCAACTTCGGCACCCCGGAGAGCAAGATCGCGGCGTTCCAGCAAGCGGGCGTCCCGGTCGCCGATCGCCCCTCCGATATCCCGGCGCTGCTCAAAAAGACGATCGAGCGGCTCAAAGCCTAAGCCCAACCCGGCAGCTCCCGCGCTGCCGAGAATCACCCCCGAGAGGCCCCGGCAGTGCGCCGGGGCCTCTCCTTTTTGGGGCGCAATTCACGAGGCGCTCAGCAACGACTTAGGGCGGATCGATTCTTAAGAAATGTTGAAGGAACCGACCAAAGTAGGGAGTAAAGGCGCACGGACGACGCTTCCTTGGCTGCCCAACGCGGGGCGGCCCGGTCGGTGTTGTCACAGCTCACTAAACTCGATTGAGGGAAAATAATCGATGAAACATCAACGAACCCTCCGTCGCGTCGCCATGGCATTGATGCTTCTCGTCGCCTTCCTGTTCCAGGGAACATGGGCACTGGCAGGAACGACGGGCGGACTCAGTGGCACGGTCACCGATAAGGCGGGGGCACCGATCGCCGGTGCAGTCGTCAAGGTAAGTTCACCTTCAGAGGTGTCTGCCGCGGTGACTGACGCGCACGGTCATTTCTCGTTTATCAGTCTTCAACCCGACACGTTCACCGTGACGGTTTCGAAGGCGGGATATAATACGGAGTCGATCTCCGGCGTCACGGTATTCGCCGACCAGAGTTTCTCGGTCAGCGTCGTGATGCACAAAGCGCTCAAGACCATCGCCACCGTCAAATCGACGGCGGCCGGTAACTTGGTGAAAGCCGGTACGACGGCGAGCGTGTACGCGGTCAACACTGCAACGCAGACGGCGGTGCAGGGTATGGGCGGTGGCTACAACCTCGACAGCGCCTACTCTGCGATTTACTCGCAGCCGGGCGTCAACTCGTTTATCGGTAACTCCGGTTTCGGCCAGGTCTTCTATATTCGCGGTGCGGCGTACGGCCAGACCGGTTACGAATATGACGGCGTCCCGGTCAACCGCGCGTTCGATAACTACAGCGCGAGCTCGCTCTCGAGCCTCGGCACGCAGCAGACGCAGATCTACACCGGCGGCTCGGCTGCTGACGCAGGTTCTGCAACGCTGGGTGGTTACATCAACCAGGTTATCAAGACGGGGACCTATCCCGGCACCGGAGCGCTCATCGGCGGTATCGGCGCACCGGGCTTCTACCACAAGCTCGCCGTTGAAGTCGGCGGCGCGACCCCCAACCGTCTCTTCTCGTACTACGTCGCGCTCGGCGGTACGAACCAGGAGCTGCGGTTCATCAACAACCAAGACGGCGGCAATATCGCCACCGATGGTTCGGGTTCGTTGGGGCTATCCACCCCGTATGTGAACCCGGTCGAAGGCTTTAACACGAGCTTCTTCACCAACGGCCCTTGGTCGACGTGCACCGCGAGCGGCGCTCCGCCGGCGGGTGCTGCCAGCTGGGTCAATGCCTTCTTTGGATCCGACGCTACCGCGCCGGCTTGCCAAACCTACGCTCCGTATAACACGGCATTCGGCGGAACTTCCGGCGTTAACATGGATCGCGAGAATGTGGTCAACCTGCATTTCGCCATCCCGCACAAGCTCAATGCCGGTCGCGACGACATCCAATTGCTGTACAACACCTTTGCGTATCACTCGCAATACGTGAACAGCATCAGCGATGCCGGCGGCCAGAACTTCATGAACTCGGCCTTCTACGGCTGGGGTGGCCCGACCGGCTACGCTCAGCAATCGTATACGGCCCTTCAGGGGTTCGGCGTATTCCCCGCCGGGCCGTATACCTACACGGGTCAGGGTGGCCCTTACGATAACCTGTGCTCCTACGCCGGCCTCTTCCAGGCATTAGGTGTCTTCGGTTCGGGTTGTTCGCTCAGCGGCGGCGGCCGAGGAAACCGAACTGGAGGCTGGCGAGGTGCTCATCGCTCCGTTTACCGACGCGGCATGGACGCCGCTCTTCGTGCCCGCCGCAGCGGTGGTGGTCGAGACAGGCGGCCTGCTCTCGCACGCGGCAACGGTGGCTCGCGAATTCGGCATTCCGGCGGTTGTCGCCGTGGCGGGCGCGACGCATCACATTCGCGACGGCCAAACGGTCACGGTGGATGGTGCAGCGGGGACGATCACGATCGGCTAGCGACCAGCCAGTTTCGACCCGGGCACGTAGTACCGCCTGTGCCAGATGCCATCCATCGGCTCGCCTGCGAGCGGCATACGCCACGTGCGCACTTTGGCAGCCGAAAGCGCCACGCTCAGTAATGCCCGCGGCTGGTCGATCGTTTCCTGGATGTACCGTTCCGCTCCTTCGGGAGCGACGTACCGCCTGGCGATGCGACGATAGAGGTCTCGCCAGGCGTCGTCCTCGCCGAGGTCGTACGCCAGGTCTGCCAGGCCTTCGACGGTCACCTTTTTGTAGGGATGTTCCTGGTCATCGATGGTGAGGGCCACCCGGTTGTCCGCCCTGATATGCGACAGCCAGGCCGACTCGGCCCGAGGAGTCAGATAGATCCGGCCGTCTTCGAAGATGAACCAGATCGGAGTGACGTGCGGAGCGCCGGAAGGCTGGATCGTAGCGATGCGGCAGAGGATGCCGCGCTGCTGCAAGAACTCGTCGCGTTCGCTCCTGGAGA
>JAKALI010000865.1 GCA_021813195.1 Pseudomonadota bacterium | reverse complement strand
AATGGCTCGCCCCAAAAACGAAGACGAGCCCGCCGATGGCGAACTCGTCTTTCGAAGCTCCTACGACCGATTAACGGTAGCTGGGAGCGCTCCGCTGCGACTGGAAGCAGTCGCGGCAGTACACGGGCTTATCGCCGCGCGGATTGAAGGGCACTTCGGCGACGCCGCCGCACCCGTTGCAGGTTGCGGTGAACATTTCGCGCTGGCGACCTGCGCCACCGCCCATGCCAGCACCACTGCCGCCGCCCGCACTGCCGCGCTGCGCTTTACGCGCTTGGCGACAATCCAGACACCGGTTGGGTTTATTCTGGAACCCTTTTTGTTCGTAAAACCGCTGTTCTCCAGCGGTAAACGCGAATTTGCTGCCGCAATCAACGCAGTTCAGCATTTCATCAACGTACACTAGACGAGACCTTTCCATTTCCTAGTAAGAACACGTTTCTTCGACTCGCCTGGTACGCCATGTAAAACCGGACCCGCGGACTTCGAAACCTATCGGGGAGTATCCCCGGGCGCCACCATAGCACAAAAGAGGGCTCCTCTGCAATCGCCTCAAGCGCGGGCGAGCAGCCCCACGGGGGTTGGGACCGATGCGAGGCTGCCGACTCTCCAGAGGAGCCGGGGCGCGCGAGATGCGCCGCCATGGGGCTCCCCTGTATCGTCAGCCCGCTCCTCGGAGCTACGTCTGAGCCCACGCGCCTTCATTGCCCCCTGCACATCTATCCGTGATTCTGGCCCAGTCGCGTATCAGGCCGACTGCTTTTCGTCGAAGGGAGTCCAATGGCCGGATCGATGCGATAGCGACCCGCAGTGAAGGGTAAACTAGAGCGACGCTTTGAAAGCGTTCTGACATGGAAATGGAAGTTGTATCACTGCGCAAAGAAGTGCGGCGGCTTCGGCTCCTCATCGTTGGAGCTACTGCGTTATTCAGCCTGGCATTGCTTGGCACGGCAGGTTATATGACAAACGCTGCGTCTTTCAACGAGATAACCGTTCACCGCATTAATATCGTTGACAACGACGGTGTCCTACGCATGGTGCTGGCCAACAAGGATAATTTCCCGCCGCCTCTAGAGCATGGCAAACCCACCGGAAGCCGAGACAATCATGGCCTTGCCGGTATTCTTTTCTATAACGATCGGGGAGACGAAAGCGGCGGTATCGTTTTGAAGGGCCGAAAGATCGCCGGAGTACCCGTTGCCCAATCGATGCTAAATTTTGACGACTTCGAGAGCAACGAAGCGGTGCAGTTGGTCTACAGCCGTAATGGCGCGAACCGCAGCGAGGGGCTCATGGTTACGCAGCAGGCAAATGCCCCAATTGCAGCATTCCGCCCCGCTATTCATGCGGCTCTTCGACTTCCGAAGGGTTCATCTGCACGCGCGGCAGCGCTCGCTAAACTTCGCAACGAGGGCGCATTTGGGCACCTTCGCATGTTCACAGGCCTTACGGAGGACGGTCGATCGGTTCTCTACCTGGCGGACGCTCAGGGGCGACCACGACTCGCCTTTATCGTTACGTCGAATGGCCGCGCTAAGATCGAATTTCTCGATAAGCACGGCAAAGCAGTAAAAGACATAAGCACGCACGGTTAAGTTTTTCGTTCAGAGCTGAAGCTGGCCCGGTTCCGTGGATACTCTTCGCTTGGCTGAGAAAGGTCCACCCATGGCCAGAAAACACACCCACCCGTACCCGGCGGGCTTCCGGAAGAATGTTGTCGAGGCGGAGTTCAAGCTCGCGGGGCAGACGTTTCGGGAGTGGATCGAATAAGCCGATTTGAACACCGAACGCCGCAGCGAGGGCTTGACGACCGCCGAGCATGAAGATCTTGCGGAGCTTCGCAAGGAAAACCGACAGCTCAAGATCGAGCACGAAAGTTTGGGAAAAGCCGCAGCCAGGTTCGCTCGCGATCATATGGTCGCTTTGCATCGAGCATCGCTCGAAAACTACGGACGCCCGCGTATCCAAGCCGATCTTCGCGATGAGAAGATCTTCGTAAGCGATAAGCGTGTGGCGAGATTCACGCGCGAGCGCAACATTCAGGACGCCAGCCGTCGTACGGCTTTGAATACGACGATCCGCGACAAGGAGGCACGACCGGCGCCCGACTTGGTCAACCGAAAAGTCACCGCCTCTGCCCCCGATCGGCTCTGGTATGAAAACGCCGTTTTTACCCGAAATGCCGATTGCTCTGCACGCCGAGCACCTTGGCTGCCTCACCACTCGCGCTCTTACACCGCGCCGCCTCGGCGGGTCGCCATCTCGAACCACTCCTCGAAGATGTAGATCGGCCCAATCAGAAGGTAGATGACGTTCTCCAGAAATTTCGGTTTGCTGCCTTCGAAGCGATGGCCGACGAGTTGGAAGCCCCAACCGATAACGAAGGCCGCCAAACCAATCTGCCAACCGAGATGCGATCCGAGCGCATACAGAATCGCGAACGCGATCGCCGAGAGCAGCGTGCCGAGAAAATCGATCGTCGCATAATACGCGAGCGTCGCTACGAGCAAGACGAGCGCGAGATCGATCGGCCCGAGCCGGAGCGTTCCGGTTATCGCGATGAGGCCGAGCACGACTGTCGGAATGCCGATGAAGTGGCAGAGCCGATTGCGCGGGTCGCGATGGTACGCGCCATATTCGCTAAAGAGTTCCGCTTTCGTCATAGCTCGCTCATGCGCCGTTCGGCGGAGGCGCCCCTCCCGGCGGTGGCGGCGGAGTGCGCCGCTCGATATAG
>JAKALI010000864.1 GCA_021813195.1 Pseudomonadota bacterium | reverse complement strand
CTCCACGGTTTGGTGCAAGCGATCCAACACCGCGGTGAGTTGTTGCATGGGCTGCTGCCCATCAAGGTCTTCAATCACGACGACAAACTCATCCCCGCCCAGGCGGGCGAGAAAATCTGTTTCCCGAAGATTGGCTTTCATGCGCCGCGACAGCTCGACCAGGAGCCCGTCGCCGGCCTCGTGTCCATACTGGTCGTTGATGGGCTTGAAATCATCCAGATCAAGCATGCCTATGGCAATCGCCCCGCCGGTGCGTCGTGCCCGCGCAATGGCCTGCTCCAACGCGGCTTCCAGCGCCCAGCGATTGGGCAGCAGCGTCAACGGATCGTGCAACGCCTGATATTGGATACGTTTTTCCGCCTCATGGCGTTCGGTGATGTCCCAATTGACTCCGATGACGCGTCGTGCAACACCATACTCGTCACGCACTACAATTGCCTTGCCCCCCAACCAGCGCACTCCGCCGTCCGTTTTGACAATGCGGAATTCCGCATCAAAATCCCCATTCCCTTCAAAAGCTTGCTGAAACTCCGCCTGCGTCTTTTCCCGATCCTCCGGATACACGCACCGTTTCCAGCCCGCAAAATTTCCTGAGAAATCGCCCGGATGGACGCCGTACATCTCATAAAGGCGCGTGTCCCATACCAGACGATCATGCACCGGGTCGTAATCCCACACTCCTATGTCCGCTGCCGTCGTCGCTAGCGTGAGGCGATCGTTGAGCAGTTGCAGCTGCTCTTTCGTGCGTTCGCGCTCGCTAACGTCAAGCAGCGTCAGCACCACAATGTCCTGACCGTCATGCCGGGCCCTTCCCCCGACGATATCGCAAATAATTTCGTTCCCGTCTTTGCTTACCAGTCTCACGCCGGCAACCGGTGCGGATAGCTGCATGCCAAGCTTTTCGTACTGACACCTAAAGCGCTCAAACTCGCCCTCGTCGGCAAAAAAATCCCTCGCATGCTGCCCGATCAATGCGTCGGGGCCGGCATAGCCCAGCATGGCGGCCGCCTTACGATTGGTTTGTACGACGCGATACTCTTGGACCATGAACACGCCGGCAAAAGTATTGTCCAGCAAAATTCTCTGCAGCGCGGTAAGTTCGTGTTCGCGTGCTGCGGCATCCAGGCGGCCGAATCCGCGAGTTATGTTGCGGGCCAGTTCCTCGACCAGCGCTCGCAGATCGGCGTCGAAAACCCGCTCCTCGCTGTGCAGCGCGACAAAAATGGCAAAGATGGCGCCGCCCCTGAAAATGGGCACCACTGCCGAGGATTTCAGCCCAAAGCACTGGGCCCGCTCCCGCCACGGCTTCAATGCAGCCGTATTTCCAAACACCTCGGAATAAAATGGCTTGGCGTGGCGCCAGGCCTGCCCCGCGTGTCCGCGCCCCTCGGGCACATCCGGATTGGACGACAGCCTTAGGCCGTTCACATAGGCCGTTGCTCCGGCAGACGCGAGAAACTTGAACTCGCCTTTGGCGTCAGGCCGCGCGACATATGCCACTTTCAGATGGCCATACTGTACCGCGCAATCGCACGTGGCCTGCAACAACCGCTGCTCGTGTTGCTCGCTCGAGATGATTTCGTTGACCTGCGCGAGCATGGCATTGAAGTGAGCCAGCCGTTCCAAGCGCGCGGCATTACGGTCTCGTTGGCGCAACAGGAAAAAAACGATCGAAGCAATCGCCACCATGAGTAAATATCCAATGGCTTCGAGCGCCCAGCGGCGGGGTGCGGCTTTCAGGTAGGTCTGCCAAACCAGCCCGTCAGGCCAGTCGACCGCTACCGTCAAGGGAAACCCCGGAACGGCGACCTGCACCCCCCGAGACGAACGCGCAGCAGGAGGAAAGCTGACTTCACCGTCGCGCCATACTCCGACCAGGCTGCCGTCACGGCGATCGACCAGGGAATAGTCCCAAGGTTTGCGCGGCTCCTCCGTCTTCAGCAACGCGGAAATCCGGTAAGGGCTTCCCAGGTAATAGAGAACTCTTCCCCGCTCGCTGCGCATGCGAAAACGCATGGTCAGCACATTTCCGGCGGCGCGCACCGAGTAGCGGTCTTGCCCGAGAAGAAAATCCCCGTTGCCGGGCAACGCGGTGAACTGCGAGGTTTCTGTGATGGGACGGCTGTGTTGCCTGGAGGTGGACCAGAGGATATTCCTGCCATCGGCCGACTGGATGTTGACCGCATAGATGTCGGGGTGCAGCAGCACGAAACGCCGGATGGCCGACACCGCCGCCGGCGGCGGTGCGCCAGGGTCGGCATCGGCGCCGAGAATCGCAACCGCCACGGTCTGCAAGTCCGTAAGGCGGGCGGTAAGCCGGCCGGCCAACAGACGGCCATAGAGAGAAGCTGCACGTTCCGCATCGTTCGAGACCGTCCGACTGGTCTCCCGGTAATAGGCTTCTTCTGTTGCCAGTATCCATATCAGGATGATGCACAGGGGGAAAGCGAGCAACAGGGCGTACCACAGGGTTTTGCCGCTTTTTATATGCGAGACGGGCAACACGATTGACGGGATGAGAGTGTGGGTCTATTTCCTCCAGCAGAAACAGCAAGAATAGTGCCCATCGGCCGGCCTCAACGGAAGGTGCGACCATACCCATCATGCACCCGTGGGATTGGGATGGCGCCTATGCTTCCCGCCGCATTTCGATGGCGCGCGGACGGCGCGACTACCATTGGTCCGAATGGGAGGCGAAGAAACTTGTCAATTAGTCAACAGACTTGACGCCTGAAA
>JAKALI010000863.1 GCA_021813195.1 Pseudomonadota bacterium | reverse complement strand
TCATGCACTTCGCAGTGTCCGCGCCAGGCGATGATCTCCACCTTCGTCTGCGACTGGACGTATTTCGAGAGGTATTCATCGGGAATGAGCAGTACGCGGGGCGCACCGAGGCTTTCGACGACCTTGACGGCGTTGGCCGATGTGCAGGTGATGTCACACTCCGCCTTTACGGCAGCCGAGGTGTTGACGTAGGTAACGATCGGCACGCCGGGATAAGCCTCGCGCAGCAGGCGCACGTCCTCGGCCGTGATCGAGGAGGCGAGTGAGCAGCCGGCCATCAGATCCGGGATGAGAACGGTTTTTTCTGGCGACAAGAGCTTTGAGGTTTCCGCCATGAAATGGACGCCGGCCTGCACGATGACGTCGGCCTGCGCCTTCGCCGCCTCTTTCGCGAGTTGCAAGCTGTCGCCGCGGAAGTCCGCGACCCCATGGAAAATTTCTGGCGTCATGTAGTTGTGCGCCAGGATTACGGCGTTGCGCTCTGTCTTGAGCGTGTTGATCGCTTTGATGAGCGGGGCGTAGTGGCGCCACTCCATGGGCGTGACGACCCGGCTCATACGGGCGTAAAGAGGCGCCATCTCGCGTTCGAGCGCCGGCGTGAACGTCACACCGTGATCGGGGCGGGCCGTCACATCCGAACGCAGCTCGGCGCGGCTCAATGGAAGGGTCAACGCGACCATCGTTAGATCCTCTAAATCCACATATACTCCAATTGAGCATATGTGGATCACAGTTTTAGGCGGCTCACGCCCCCCACCTCCACTTATGCTCTTCTCGAGTATTCCACTGCTTAATTTAAGGCATTGGCTCCTGGATTTCCAGTGCTCGTGTCACTTTTCTGTCGAGTTTCTGTCGAGGCACAGCTTTGCAGCGCGTGCGCGACACCGGTCGCGACAACAGCGCCAACTCCCTCAGCCTCACGCGCACGTGTCGCGCACGCCCGAACGCAGGCGGCAGGATCAACACAGCGCGCAGCGCATATTCAGCTCGACAGCGACCGCGGTCGCCAGCCCGCTCGTATCTCGCAAATCTCACACGCGTCCTGGTTTCACGCGCACGCCCGGCGCGGGGCGTTCAAGAAGCACTTCCTTTCGGAAGCGGTAGAGCTTTGCAGGGCGCCCGCCGGTGCGCGTTTTCATGTCACCTGTCGGTTCGACGAGGCCCGCCCCCTCCACCAAACGGCGGAAATTCTGCTTATGCAGATGGGGACCCAGGATCGCTTCGACTGTTCGCTGCAGTTCAAAGAGTGTGAATTCCGGTGGCATCAACTCAAAGATCACCGGGCGATATTTGATTTTCGCCCGTGTGCGTCCAATCGCGGTCGCGAGAATGCGCCGGTGATCGTAGCGCATCATGGTGCCAAGCTTCGGCAATTGCGACCACGCAAGAGCGGCCTCGCGTCCATCGCGCCGCGCCTCTTCGACAAGTCCAGCCTCGTAGAGCAACTCGTAGCGTTCCAAAACTTTTTCTTCATCCCAGGCTGTGCCATCGATTCCGAACGCCATGCGGATGCGATCGAGTCGCGAAATCGGACGCACGGGGGCCGTAGTCGGAGCTGGACGTTCGCACCACTGACGCAGGCGCGGTTCGATTTCGGCCTCGAGAATTTGCGGCCGACCTTTGCGCCAATCCTCCCAGGGAAAATATTGGTACCAGCTGCGCCATGTGCCACGCTCAGCCTTGCCAACCTGTTCGGCGTTGGTCAGGGCCAGATACCCGATCGAAACGACATGCGGAGTTTCGTCATCCGGCTGAGCATGGCGACCGCGATCGCCGAAAGAATAAAGCTGCTCGACGTATCCGAGTTCGATACCTGCCTGCTCGGACACCCAGGAGCGCAAGCCGCTTTCAAACGTGCGATGTTCGAGCGGTGTAAAGGGGCCAGAGGGAAGACTGTCGGCGGCGCTCGTTTGCCCGTCCTGGGCCTCGTCGCGCACGACCAGGACCACCGGTTCATTCTCATGCACGGCGACGATAGCCGCGTTCAGTCCGATTTCGATTGCCGGCACGTCCGCTCGCTTCACGCTGTGTCTCGGGCTGGAGGGCTCGCTGTTCTCGCGCGGCATGCGCCGGGCCTGGGACTGCGTAACCATGAGCTTCTCCGTGTTCGAGACGAGCTTAGCCTTCGACATAATCATCCGTCGCAGAAGATCAACGTGGTCTTGCGGTTGATCTTGCCAGCCGACAACGACCCGGCGAGGCGAATATTCCGGAGCGTGGCAAAAGACAGCGTTCAAGGGCGTCACGCCCGAGAGGGGCGAGCGGGATCACACGTCTTGGACCAGATCAATCATATCTGGAGATGAGCAAACCGCGCGAGGAAGCCGTGCTGGGCCTCATGTACCGGCCACGCCGAGAGCTGCTCGAGGCGTGTCCGCATCCGGGCTGAGAGATGCGTGGGCGGCTCGAAGTACAACAGCGCTTCTTGCGGCGTAAAGCCAGCCAGACGGGTCGCCTCGTAATAGGCCGCAATACGGTCAGCCTGCTTAATCAGCGCGGCTGTCGTGTGCGGTAAGGTCTCAGGTAGGCCAAACCGCCGATGGATGGCGCCAAGCAGCCGGACCTCGAACGTCTTATAATCGAGTCCGATCGCCGTCTTGAAGGGGCTGATCAGGTCGCCGATGACATATTCGGGTGCGTCGTGTAGCAGCGCGGCGAGGCGGTCGGAAGCCGAGAGGTTCGGATTGAGATCGCAGGCAATCTCTTCAACGAAGAGGGCATGCTGGGCGACCGAAAA
>JAKALI010000062.1 GCA_021813195.1 Pseudomonadota bacterium | reverse complement strand
TCGCGAGCAAAATAGCCCAGATCAACACAGCAAGAGAACGTTTCAGCGCTCAAACCCGACAGCCGTTTAACGTCAGCTTGGCCGGTTTGGGCATTGACACCCGAGATCAGCAACCGCTTGCCCAGAACGCGCTCCAAGAGTTCCGCCCCGGTTCGGATCCTCAAGGGCCCGCCCGTCAACACGACAATACCGTCCGCAGGTTCGGGTTCGCTGCTCCAATCTCGCGTAACCACGGCCGCAAAGATGATGAACCCCAGCGCGACCAGCCAGGTCGCGGATATCAAGGACAGTACAATCGTTCGCCTCAAGATCGCCATTGCTCGCCGTATCGCGGCCTTCTGTGCCGTTCGCGTCAGACTGCGGATCGCCCTCTCGTGCACGGGCACATACCGGCCAAGCCCTGGGACGTCACACCGCCGAGCGTGATTACCCCACGTCGGCACCACTGTGACACGTCAATCTTTCCGACGGCACTGATAAAACGGCAAAAAACAAATTTTCTGTCTGTCATTTCTTGGCATTAAGGATCCGGTAGACGCCGAGCCGGCTCGTCAGCATACACAGAGCGGCGATGATCACAACGACGATGCCCAGCAAGACAAAACCGGCCGTATCAAGTGTTCCCACGCCAATCAGCCGCTCCAGCTCAGCGGCCATGACCGGACCACCGCCGAGCACCTCCATAGCCGCTGGCATGACGAGAAAGACGATCGCCGCCAACAGGGCGCCAACACAGCCGGCTCGGATCCCAAGCCGCAGAAAGTGCTTCTCGAACTCTCGCGCGATAAATCGGTCCGTAGCCCCCACGAAATGCAGGACTTCGACAATCTCGCGGTTCGACGCCAGCGAGCTGCGCGTGGCCGAAACGATGATCGCAGTCGTCGCAGCGGCAACGAGGATCAATATCGCGATACCCCCCAGAGCGAGCGACCGTGTCAACGTGCGAATCTGGCGCTGCCACTGTCTGTGATCATCGAGCACGACACCGCTGAATTGCTGTTCGAGCTTTGCCCGCAGCGCGGCGATATCCACGCCACTGCTGCGGTCAACTTCAACCGCGATGAGGCGCGGCACAGGCAGCGACTTCAAGGCCTCCGACTTGCCAAGCCAGGGCTCCAACAGTCGCGCAGACTCCTCGATTGGCAAAGCGCGCGTCGTGCGCACGCCGGCTTGGGCCTGCAACACTTGGGCAACGTCACTGAGAGTTTTTTCCGTATCAACGCCATCGCGCGGTGCGACTTGCACCGTGACTTCGCTGGCGAGATCCTTGAGCCACGCGTCGGCGGCCTGATTGACCATATAAACGGCGCCGGCGGTGAGGCAGGCGAGAAACGACATGATCGCAATGACCATCGTCAACGAGCGGCCCGTAACAGAACCAGCTGGAACGATGGGCGCATTCTGTGGTGAGCGATTGCGAACGCCCCGATCTTCGCGATGAGCATCAGGCCTGGTTTGCGGCCCAAGCGTCGGCTTTATCGCGCCAGCCACGTCCTGGAAGGCGCCTCCCGACCAAGCGGGATCCGACCCCAGGCGCACATCGGATCGCGCGTCACCGCCCGTGCGCGACCAACCAGGATCTGTCTGGGGTGCCTGGTGGGGCCAGCCTTGGGTTCGGGGGCTCTCATCTGGATAGATGCCGTGGGCGTTGGACCTAACACCTGTCGAAAGTTGGTGGCTCGGCATCGAGCCTGCCCCGCGACCCGGCGCCGTCACCGGATCATCGAAATCGTCGGCCGGATCTTCGCCCGTCGAAGGCGAGACAGGTCGCCGTCCACGAAAAGGATCATACGATGCGGACATGGCCGTTATGCAATTCCAGTCTGGGTGCCTTGAACTGACGCATCAGCTGATGATCGTGAGTTGCGATCACGACGGACGTACCAAGCCGATTGAGCTCAATGAAGAGACGCAGGAGGCGGCGTGCCATGTGAGGGTCGACGTTGCCGGTTGGCTCGTCAGCCAGCAGGAGTTCCGGTTTGCCGATGACCGCGCGCGCAATGGCCGCACGCTGTTTCTCACCGCCAGAGAGAACCGATGGGTAGGCATTCATGCGATCCCCTAAGCCAACCCACTGCAGCAAGTCCGTCACGTCTTCATTGTAATCGTCGATCCTCTTGCCAACCACGCGTAACGGCAGCGCGACATTTTCCCAAGTCGTTAAATGATCGAGCAACCGGAAATCCTGAAAAACGATGCCGATGCGGCGGCGTAGCTCAGCACGCTTTGCGGCACCAACGCGGCTGACATCCTGACCGAACATCTCGATCCGGCCGCGCGTCGGGTGGGTCGACATGAAAAGCAAGCGCAATAGTGACGTCTTGCCGGCGCCAGAGGCGCCGTGCAGGAAGTGGAAGGAGCCGGGTCTGAGTTCGACATTGACGTCACTCAAGACCTCGGGGCCACGTTCGTAAGCAAGCGCAACATTGGATAAGCGGATCACGACGGGACCTGTGCACGTGGGGCGGTCGGGCAGATCGTTGGCGTCGCCCGAAGCACATCACTGAGTTTCTTCATGCAATCGAACCAGCAGGTGATCAATCGTTGAGGATTGTGGCAGTGTCGTGTGCGCCACATCCCTCGCAATTTCAAGTTTCTTCCATCAGCGTGCCGTACGACCTACCTACCTTTTCTCGCGCGAGCTTCATCAACTCGAACTTATGGGGCAAGTTCTTGCTTCACGCTCTGCTTTCCATCGAGGCCTTGCACATCGCACCCAGGCAGCGGATACCACGTTGAGACGAATCAGAGCCTCCCGAAGCGGTGACGAAAGGACAAGTTTCATGGCCGAACCTCCCTATGACATGGCGGCCGTCGCGCAAGAGACCTATGTGCCGCTTATTCCGGCCGACGTCATCGCTGAGCGCCTAAATGACCTCGCAGCGCAGATCGCAAGCCGCAAGCTACCCAACCTGCTCGTGGTAGCCATTTTGAAGGGCAGCTTTGTGTTTGCTGCAGATCTGATCCGAGCACTGCACCGCGCCGGTCTTGCGCCCGAGGTGGATTTCCTGACGCTCTCAAGTTACAAAAAATCGAAGGTATCACTCGGACAGGTTGAAATTCTGCGCGACCTCGATCTCAACGTCGACGGACGCCACGTCCTTATCATCGATGATGTTCTGGACAGTGGCCGCACGTTGGCGTTCGCCAAGGACCTGCTGGCCGCGCGCGGGGCCGCGAACGTTTTGACATGCGTGCTGTTAGAAAAACAGGTGCCGCGCGCTGTCGCCGTCACGGCAGATTTCAGCGCCTTTCAATGCGACGACGAGTTCGTTGTGGGCTACGGGATGGACGTCGCCCATCGTTTTCGCGAATTGCCGTTCGTGGCCAGACTTGTGAACGCTTGACGACGATGAGCCCTTAACCACGGGACAACCCTGCGGCGGAGATATCATGGCACGCATTCTGTTGGCAGATGACGACGCCGCTGCTCGCGAGATCCTAGCACGGGCCCTGCTGGCCGACGGCCACACCGTCGAGGTCGCACAGGATGGCCAAGAGGCGCTTGGGCGCGTGGAAGCGGGCAGCGGTGTCGAAGTCTTGCTCACGGATGTGCAAATGCCTGGCCTCGACGGGGTGGCGCTTGCTCGAAGGGTCGTCAGCCTGCGGCCCGCCATCCGCGTCGTGCTGTTAAGCGGGTATGTCGATCAACTCGAACGCGGACGGGCCGCGTTGGGGGACGCGCGCGTGCGCACGTTGACGAAGCCGGTGTCGCTCGAAGCCCTGCGCGCAACGCTGCGCGAATTGCTCGCCTGACGTACCACGCGGTCAGCACCTCGCGCCAAAGCGCCCAAGTTCAAACAGCTTGATGTCGAGTTTTGGGCTGATCCCCATCGCCATGTCAGCCAGAATCTCGCCGATAACCGGGGCGAACTTAAAACCGTGACCCGAACACGGCGAGGCCACGATCACATCGTGGCATTCCGGAAGGGCATCCAAAATAAAGTGTCCGTCTGGCGTATTGGTGAACAGGCACGTGCGCATCGCCAGCAACTCGCCATCGGCTTCCGGGAAAAACCGTTGGACCGCTGTGCGCAGGACTGCTTCATCGCGATCATCCGGTTCCTGACGCACCTCCTCCGGCCGGCCCTGCTCGCGCAAGTGATGATAAAGTCCGATCTTGAAGCCCGGGACCTGCCACACCGGGAATTGATAGATGTGACGATCGTCGAATTTGAGATTGGAGACCGGCAGCGCGCCGAGCCTGAAAAATTCGGGGCGCTTGGGCTGAAACCAGGCAAGCACCTGACGCTCCGCAACGGCAATTGGCGACAGCCGTGGCACCAGTTCCCCGATCCAACTCCCCGCTGCGAGGATCAGCCGCTGCGCTTCGTATGTGCCTTTGGGTGTGCGCACCGTGACCCCGCCGCCCGGCAGCGGATCGAACGCGAGTACGCTCTCTCGCGCCCGCAATGTGGCGCCATGATCGAGCGCGAGTGCGGCCGCCACGGCAACCGCACGTTCCGAAGCAACAAACCCACCTTGCGGCTGCCAGACCGCGCCAAAATTGTCGGGCAAATGAAACGCCGGATAGCGTCGCATGACCTCGCGGGCATCGAGATAGGCGTGCTCAAGGCCATGGCGGCGGCAACTCTCAAGAGAACCGTTGAGAACGGAGGAATTCTCGGCGCCAATGTCAAGCGAGCCCGTTGTGGTGAGAATCTGTTCGGCGCTGGCACATTCCAACTCGCGCCAGAGTTGATAGGCGCGTTGCAGGAGCGGCACGTAAGCAGGATGCTCGAAATAAGCGAGCCGAATGATGCGATTGACCCCATGCGAGGAGCCCATCGCATTGGGAATATCGTGGCGATCGAGACCGAGCACTCGTTGTCCGCGCCTGGCCAAATGCCAGCACGCTTGCGAACCCATCGCCCCGACACCAGCCACGATGACGTCGAAGCTGGTCATCCGCCAGTTACGCTCATGTGTCGAGCCACAGCCGGTTTGCGCGAACGTCGGTCAATGACGAAATCGTGCCCTTTCGGCTTGCGCGCGATTGCCTCTTCGATCGCGGCAAGGAGCGGTGCATCATCACGTGACGCGCGCAGCGGCGCGCGCAGGTCGGCTGCGTCGTCCTGGCCGAGGCACATGTAAAGCGTGCCCGTGCACGTCAAGCGGACGCGATTGCAGCTTTCGCAGAAATTGTGCGTCATTGGCGTTATAAAGCCCAGCCGCCCTCCCGTTTCGCCAACGCGGACGTAACGCGCCGGACCACCGGTGCGATAATCGATATCCTCAAGTGTCCAGCGATCGAGAAGACGCGCGCGCACGATGGACAACGGCAAATACTGATCCGTCCGATCGCCGTCGATATCGCCCATCGGCATCGTTTCGATGAGGGTTAAATCGGCGCCACGTCCGTGCGCAAAACGAATGAGATCATCGATCTCGTGCTCGTTGACGCCTTTGAGCGCGACGGCGTTGATCTTTATTTTGAGTCCGGCCCGTTCGGCCGCTGCGATACCGGCGAGGACGTTGGCCAACTCGCCCCAGCGCGTGATGGCGCGGAATTTTTGCGCATCCAACGTGTCGAGCGAAACATTGATCCGCCGAACACCACAGGCTGCAAGGTCAGCCGCATAGCGTCCCAGCTGACTGCCGTTGGTGGTCAACGTCAATTCCTCAAGCGCACCGCTTTCGAGATGATGCGACAACGACTTGAACAGCCACAAGATATTCTTGCGCACCAACGGTTCGCCGCCTGTGATCCGCAAACGCCGCACGCCCTTCGTCACGAATGCAGAGCACAGACGATCCAACTCCTCCAATGTCAGCAAGTCCCGCTTGGGCAGAAACGTCATGTTCTCCGACATGCAGTACACGCAGCGGAAATCGCAGCGATCTGTCACCGAAACGCGCAGATACCTGATCAACCGACCGAAGGGATCGATCAGTGGAGGAATTGGTGGTTGCGGGAGGGGCGATGTTGGGGGCTGCGACACGATTCTGGCGGCCTCGATCACGCGCTGTCAGTTGGACTTGGCAACTGTTGGAGACTGGGTGGCTAAGACTACCCGATGACCAACCCAGCGCAAGAGCCTCCGGCCCACGCCGGGCAACATTGTCTAATCGCCGCGGCAGAACGCAAGCAGGCCGCCCGCGTCTTGCGCTTGTCGGTTTCCTTGGCTCGGGCTAGGGATATTGGCCAAAAGTTGAATGCAGCCCGCGCGTTCGCACGCGCAACACAAGCCGGTGGCGGGCTGGCGCAAGAAACACTTGGGGGGAAGGATGGCGGTCTCAGGCAGTGCGGGCGCGAATGGTGCAGGCTGGCTCGATCGCGAGCGGATCGTTGCCGGGCCCGGCTTCAATCGCTGGATGGTGCCGCCTGCGGCGCTATGCATCCATTTGTGCATCGGCATGGCCTATGGGTTTTCCGTGTTTTGGAAGCCGCTGGAAGGGGCGCTGCTTGATGCTTCGGGTGTGCCACTGGCGAGTTGCTCAACGGCAACCGATTTCTGGACGCAGGTCACAGACACCTTGACTCGCTCGCTGTGGGCTACCGATTGCAATTGGACCCGGTTCGATCTGGGCTGGATGTATACCTTCTTTTTCGTCGTGCTTGGTATCGCAGCCGCCACCTGGGGCGGATGGCTGGAACGCGCCGGTCCCCTCAAGGCCGGTTTGGTGTCAACGCTGTGCTGGTGCGGTGGCCTTCTAATTTCGGCCCTCGGCGTTTACACGCATCAGCTTTGGATGATGTGGCTCGGCTCGGGTGTAATCGGCGGCATTGGACTAGGTCTGGGATACATCTCCCCTGTCTCCACCCTCATCAAATGGTTCCCCGATCGGCGCGGCATGGCGACCGGCATGGCCATCATGGGCTTCGGCGGCGGCGCCATGGTCGGCTCACCACTCGCGACCACGCTCATGAATTATTTCAAGACCCCGTCCACACCCGGAGTGTGGGAGACGTTCGTGGCCATGGCCATCATTTATGCCGTCTTCATGACGATCGGGTCATTTCGCTACCGCATCCCGCCCGTCGGTTGGAAGCCCGAAGGATGGACGCCGCCGGCCAATTCCAATTCCATGATCACCTCAAAGCATGTCCATCTCAACAACGCCCACAAGACCCCGCAATTCTGGCTGTTGTGGATCATCCTGTGCATGAACGTCTCAGCGGGCATCGGTGTGATTGGTGCGGCGTCGCCGATGCTGCAGGAAACGTTCGCGGGGCATCTCGTGGGTAAGCCCGAACTTGGCTACGCGGAAATCCGCGCAGATGAAGCCCTGCTTGCGGCCGTGGTGGCCATCGGTGCTGGTTTCGTTGGCCTCATGTCGCTGTTCAACATTTTCGGCCGCATCATTTGGGCATCGTCGTCCGACCTACTCGGACGCAAGATTACCTATTTCATATTTTTTGCGCTCGGCACGGCTCTCTATGTTCTCGCTTCCTTCGCTGCGGAGTGGAAGTCGCTTGCGATTTTCGTCGCGGCGATCTGCATCATCGCCTCGATGTATGGCGGCGGCTTTGCGACGATCCCTGCCTACTTGGCTGATATGTTCGGGACGCAATTCGTCGGGGCCATTCATGGACGGCTACTCACAGCCTGGTCGATGGCAGGATTGCTCGGGCCGCTGCTCGTCAATTCGCTGCAGACATCCGCCAAAAACGCGGGCGTGCCGCTCGACCAGATCTACGGGCCGATCTTCTACATTCTAGCTGGTTTGCTCGTCGTCGGCTTCGTGGCCAATCTCTTGGTGCGTCCTGTTGATCCGAAATGGCACATGAGTGAAGAGGAGGTAGCCGCCGAGCAAGCCAAATTGAAGTCGGCGTCAGCGACGGCGACCAGTGGTTCCTTCGGAATCGGACGCGGCGGCCTCGACCTTCCGGCGGCGCTGTTTTGGCTGTTCGTTGGCATCCCGCTTGCTTGGGGAATTTGGATCACGCTCGAGAAGGCGCTCGTCTTATTCCGTTAAGGCGCGAGGGGCGCGCGCGGCTTTGCCCCGTGTGGCCCCGCCTCTCGAAGCACGGCCGCTGACCACACCGAGGATTGCCATAACTGTTCTCAACCATCTGCCAGTTGGCATCCTGGCTACGCGTCATCACGGGGCAGCCGACGAGACGATGCTCGGCGACCTTCATGCGATCGCGTCGGCGAATGCGCCGCGCTTTGACGTTCCAATCGTGCTGGTATCGTGTTTCCCGATCCTGTTGATGGTCGCAATTGCGGTGATGAGCCTCAGGCGCGGTTACGGGCGCGTCTCGCAGGGCCGTTCGACGAGGGGACGGGTCCACCGCAAGGAACCAGCGTCGTCGGTGTACGTGTTATCGACAACGGACACGGCGTTTGCCAACGCTAAATCGCGCGGGTAGGTGGCACTGCCGTCCGTTGCGCGGCGATCCGGGCAGTTTGAGAGGAGGAGACGCACGTGCGGAAATCTAGCCGCAGCCTTTTGGAACGGCTCCCAATCCTCCCGTGAAGCACTCCACATCGGCACGATGACGTACTGAGCGGGCGTGCGCGCAAGAAAGGCGATTGCTTTGGCGATCGAGACCGGATTTTGTCCCTCAACACGCACGGGCACGAACGCGAGATCGGGTCCACCCGCGGCTTCAGCAATCAGTTGCTGCAGAAGGTGAGTGTCCGCAGTCGCATCCCCGCTCGCGACCAAATGAGGATCTGCGGGGACGGCCCCGAAGGGTGTACGATCGTCGTCCACAAGGTCCCACCCGATGAGTTCTCCTTCGCCATCGCGCGCTAATCGCGCGGCGATTTCAGGCACGCGATAGTCGATACCTGTGGTGACAAATCCGACAACAAGACCATCTGGATGCCGCCCTGGCGGAACACGCGGATCACCCGGAGCGCTGAGCGCCAGCCCGCTGAAACCAGCCAGCGCAACGGCCATGCTCCCGAGGGCGGATCGAAGCGCAATACATGCCAGGCGCGCGCGAACACTCCGCGCTGGGCAAGGCCGAACGTTTTGCGTCTCGGTGTGCGAATTTTCCTCGTCGGCCATGGGAGCATCACACCGGATACGCGGGGCCAGCCCTCCGACCCAAATCGGGGTCGGCTGCCGCAGCGCTCGGGTGGAATTGAGATCAGGCGGTTGCACTTCTATAATCCCGATCTCATCCCGAGGGCAATCCAAGTCACAGGAGACCATCTTGAAACGCCTGAGCCGGCGCAACTTTATCGCCGCCACCGCGGCGGGCGGCGCAAGCGTCGCGTTATCTGCGTGCGATACGTCGACACCGCGCGCGCCCGCGATCGTCTCAAGTCAGCCTCAACTGCGCTGGCGCATGACGTCGAGTTTTCCCCCATCCCTCGACACCATTCATGGCGCTGCCCACGTCTTTGCCGACGCTGTTTCCGCGATGACAGACGGCCGCTTCCAATTCCAGGTGTTTGCGGCAGGAGAAATTGTTGGCGGTCTGCAGGCCGCCGACGCGGTCTCGGACGGCACGGTGGAGAGCTGCCACACCGCGTCGTATTACTATTGGGGCAAGGATCCCACGTTCGCTCTCGCAACTGGCGTCCCTTTTGGACTGAACAGCCGCATGCAAAACGCCTGGATGTACGAGGGCGGCGGGATCGATCTGATGAACGCGTTTTACGCCCGCTACAAAATTTATGGTCTGCCTGGAGGTAATTCGGGCGCACAGATGGGCGGCTGGTTTCGCCGCGAAATCAACAAGGCGGCGGATTGGCGCGGTTTGAAATTTCGCATTGGCGGCTTTGGCGGAGCCGTCATCGCCAAGCTCGGTGCCGTACCCCAGCAGATCCCTGCGTCCGATATTTATCCCGCTCTGGAAAAAGGCACGATCGATGCGGCCGAGTGGGTCGGACCGTATGATGACGATAAGCTCGGTCTCGCCCGAGTCGCCAAGTACTACTACTACCCAGGTTGGTGGGAAGGCCAAGCGATGCTGCATTTCTTTTTCAATTTGGAGAAGTGGCAGGACTTGCCGAAATCCTATCAGGCCATCGTGCGGGCGGCGGCGCATACAGCCAATACGATCATGCTCGCGCGCTATGACACGCAGAATCCAGCGGCTCTACGAAGTCTCGCCCGTAAAGGAGCTCTATTGCGGCCGTTCAGTGAAGACGTGTTGGATGCATGTCTCGCGGCCTCCAACAGCGTCTACGCCGAACTCTCGGCCAAAAACCAGGACTTCAAGACAGCCTACGAGGCAATGACGGCGGTGCGCCGCGAAAGCTATCTGTGGCATCAATTGGCCGAACATACCTCAGACACGTACATGATGATTCAGCAGCGCAAGGGCAACCTATAAATGTCGCCGGCCGTTCCCTGAGCCGTCGTTGCTGCGAGCGCGCCGCGCAATGGAATCGCGCCGACCTCTGATGGCCAATGTAAGTACGACGTGGTTTCGAATTTCCGATTCAAATTCATGGTTGTGTCATGTTCGCCACAAGAGAAGCCATCTTTGGTGCATGGTTTAGATTTCTGAACAAGGCTAACTCGTGGATTCAGCAATGTTTGCAGCAACGCCTTGTTGAAACATCGCGCGGGGCGCTGGCGCGAGCGACAAAAAAAGTGCTGCCGGACCGACATTTTTGAGTCGTTCGCAGCAGCTTTGCAGCTGGCCAGGATTCTTGTTTTTCTATCAAGGAGATCGACCTGGTCTTCGTGACATCAAACAGTTGGGCCGCCTGAAAAGAAGCTTTGTATTTCAGATCGTTGACCGTTGCTGCGCGATGGACCGGCGCGCTTGCGCACAAAACCATTACGAGGTAGTTAACAAGCCTCGCCGGCCGCGTAGTTAGGCCCGTGCTGAGTAGTGTCATTCGAGGTGACGCGTATCATCCGTCTCTCAATCAAGTGGCGTCCAGCGTACGATCTGCGTTTGTCGATTAGTCTCGTCCGAATAGGCCTTCTTGGCCGCCGGACTCGGCAGATTGTCGGCAGGCGTTAAACCGAAAGGGGCCTTTGGAGCGCTCTGACCGGTTGAGCGGCTGCACGGCTCGGCAGCGGATCGTTGGACAGTTCGGCGTCGTCCCACTGCTCCAGGCTCTGGCCCCTCACCAGTAACCTGTCGGTGGGATGGTGGTGATTTATCATGCGAATGACGAACGCCTGTGTGGTTGTGGAGTCCTCAGTCGATGATCAGTTCAGGTTCCCACGTCCGCTTCGGAAACAGCTCTGACAGGGCGCTCTCCGAACCTATAGAGACGTCGAGTGTCGTGCGGGCACTTCGTTTCGGCCAGGGCGAGTCGGTGATGTCTCGGCCGAGCGTTACAAGACGAAGCGACGTGTTCGCGAGCAGACCCGCGGTGCACATGGTGGCCGGCCGATCCTATACTGGTTTGGCACTTGGTAGATCCGCGCCCAGGCAATCGAGCAACATCGAGCAGCACCTCGATTGCGAGTTGCCGACCCGTGTCGACGGTAATCACGTTGGGTCGTTGTGGGCCAGCAGCGTGCGACGCGAGGACTCCAAACCGCGCATTGCACACGGGGAGCGGCTTGGAGGCGACCCTGACGACCTACACCCGTCATGAACAACCGCGCCTGGTCAATCGAGAGGGCACCAGGCGGAGCGGGACGTAACAAGGGCACGTCCCAAGGACTTTAAGAACGTCGATGCAGAGGCCGCCGTTGGCAGGGGCGAACGGTCGAGGGCGGAGCTGTGTCGGACCATGAAGGCTGATGGAACAATGAGAGCGGGGTGGAGAAGATGCAGACAGCGCACGCGCTGAATGACGCGCCAAAGACCGACACGCCGAAGACGGATCCGGCAAAGCCGTTGAGCGAGGAGCCGCGCGGCCGCAAAGTTCACGCTGCACTGCGTGCGCGCCTCGGCGAAGACATCTACATGAGCTGGTTCAAATCGCTCGATTTCGACAGTTTCGATGGCCGCACGGTCGTTGCATCGGTGCCAGTAAAATTCCTGCGCAATTGGATCCAGTCGCACTATATCGACGATCTGCTTCTGTGCAGCCGTGTCGAGTTCAAAGGCGCCGAACGCGTGGATGTGCAGCTGCGCCAACCCGGCGCAACGCCTGCCCGGCATCCTGCGGCACCCGCACCCGAAACCAATCATCCCACGGATCTTCGCGGTGAAATCCGCCCTGCTTCACCATCCGCGCCCGCTGCTCGTCCC
>JAKALI010000061.1 GCA_021813195.1 Pseudomonadota bacterium | reverse complement strand
GCCGATCGCAATATCACGATTGAGCTTGACGATATGGCGCGCACGTGGCTGGCCAATCGCGGCTATGACCCGGCGTATGGCGCGCGGCCCTTAAAGCGGGTCATCCAGCGCCATGTGCAGGACCCGCTGGCCGAGCAGATCCTTGCTGGTGGCGTAAAGGATGGGGATACCGTGCGCATCTCGGTGCGCGATGGTGCCCTGACGATAAACGGCTGGCCCGTCAAAGCCGCCGCGTGATCACGTGTGCGGGCGCTGCGCGCATGACGTGCGCGGCGCCCGAAACGTGATGGCCTCTCAGCGCCTCGCACCCAAAGCTCGAAGGCCTCGATACCGGTCGGGCCCGATCACCTTTACCGGGACGAAGGACCGGACGTCTGTTCGATCACCCGCACGGCACTGCGTTTGCTGAAGGATGGCCGCCAGATGCCCAGAACGATGTTGGCGACCGAGATCGCCATGATCGCGCCGAGTGCGGTCCATTCGTTGGCGAGCGCCACGTCGAGCGCGTCGGGGGCGGCTTCACCGGAGACCATTTTGGCCGAAATCTTAGCCGCGTAATCGGCCTTGGCTTGAATGAGGCCGAGGGTCGCTTCGAACATGCCGATGCCCAGCAGCGCCTTAATCCATGCCCACCGCATCTCCTGAAATGGCCGGTGGACCGCCATTGATAATAATCCGGTCACCAGGGCCAATGCGAGCGAGGGCATCAGCACATAATCGCACAACGCATCGATCGTGAAGCGGATGTCCGCGTAGCGCGCGGGTGTATCCTGCGGCGCGAATATCAGGATCACGCCGTAGCCCACCAGGGCTCCAATGAGACCGCAGGCCGCCAAAGTATGAAAGAATTTGAGCGTCTTGCGCATTTTTTCCTCCCTCGGCCCCGCGATTTATTGCTCGGCTCGTCCTCGCGAACCCCAGTCGCTGCCGCTGTCGAGGTCAAGGCCCCGTTTCAGCTGAGGTCTGACCGCTCGCGCGGTGCGACAGCTCAGGTGCGCATCGAACAGTTGCCGGGCACTTGCGCTCCGAGCTTCATTGTGGAGCGGTCAGCCTCGCCCTGCTCACGCTACCTTATACGCGCGCGCTCAGGCTGCGGTTTTAGGGGCGGGCGGAATTGCCGGTTCGTCCATCAGCACACAAGGCCGCGCGGGCCGCTGGGCGAGCTTGTCTTTGGCAAGTGCCGCCGCTTTCACATAATCGGGCTTTCCCGAGCCGAGCAGCGGAATGCTCTCAACCACGAGGATCTCGGCGGGCACGTTGAGTTCGGATAGTCCTTTTGCCCTGACGTGGCGCTGGAACGCTTCGCGCGAGAGCGAGGCATCCGTCGTCAGCAGCACGAGCTTTTCGCCTTTGCGCGCGTCGGGAATTGAGACGACGATGGTGACGAGACCAGGCCACAGCTCAGCGGCCAAGGCTTCGACCGCGGACAAGGACACCATCTCGCCCGCGATCTTGGCGAAGCGCTTGGCGCGGCCCTTGATCGTGATGAATCCCTGGCGGTCGATCGCGACGATATCGCCCGTATCGTGCCAGCCGTTTTCCGGCGGCACCAGCACGCCCGGATTGTCCGTTCGCATGTATCCCAGCATGACGTTGGGGCCGCGCACAAACAGTCGTCCGCCATCCTGGATGCCTGCGACCGGTTCCAGGCGGGCTTCCATCAGTGGGGCCAGGCGACCCACCGTGCCGGACTTATTTGATAACGGCGTATTGATGGCAAGCACTGGTGCGGTCTCAGTAACGCCATAGCCTTCGAGAATGCGCACGCCGAACTTTTCCATGTACAGCTGACGCGTACGATCCTTGACGGCTTCCGCTCCCGCCACGATGAGACGCACACGATGGAAGTCGTACGGGTGTGCGGTGCGCGCGTACCCCGTGAGGAATGTATCAGTGCCAAAGAGGATGGTGGCGTTGGAGCCGTACACGAGTTCCGGGACAATCCGGTAGTGGAGCGGCGAGGGATAGAGATACACCGGCACGCCGCCGATCAGCGGCATAACGAGCCCACCCGTCAAGCCGAAGGAATGGAACACCGGCATGACGTTGAACACCTTGTCGCGGCCATTGACGGCGATGCGGTGCAGGCACTGGAACGCGTTGGCGATGAGGTTCTTGTGGGAGAGCACGACGCCTTTGGGCGTGCCTTCCGAGCCCGAGGTGAAGATTATGGCGGCCGGATCGTCGGGCCGGCGTTTCACTTGTGGCGTAGGGCCCTGGGCAAGACCACGGAGTTTGTCGAAGAGACCGATGGAGGACTTGATATCTTCCAAATAAACGATGCGTGCCATTTCGCCAAGTTTAGCGAGGGCGTCGCCGAGTTTCGCTTTCTCCTCGAATGCGCGCGAGGTGAGGATCACCTCGACTTTCGCCGCAGTGCACGCCTGCACCATACTCTGGGTGCCGGCCGAGAAATTGAGCATGGCAGGAACGCGGCCGATCGTTTGCAGCGCGAAGAATGTAACGGCCACGCCTGCGGCGTTGGGTAAGAGCACGCCAACGGCCGCACCCTCCGGAGCGAGCGGCTTGAGCTTTCGGCCGAGCACCTGTGCACCCAAGATGAGCTTGCGGTAGGAGAGCTTGGTGCCGAGCGCATCCTCGATGATGGGATTGCCGGTGTCGCGGGTTGCTCGCGCTTCAATAAGCGCCTCAAAAAGCGTCTGATGGAGGTTGGCCGTCAGCACCGCGCTATCCACCATGATGTCTTGGAGCGCAGCACCCGCCGCGTGACGGCGCGCCTTTCCGCGCAAGGCTTGATCCACCGGCAAACGTATGGGTGGTAGAATGGTGACGGTTGTCTTGGGGAACAGCGCGCGGCGCGTCTGATGGCGATCGAGATAGCCAAACGGTGAGCGCTCGGGTCCATCGATGCGGACCGGTACGACGATGGCGTCGGCCTTGTCGGCAATCATCGCCGTCCCATCATAGACTTTCATGAGACCGCCGGTCGTGGTGAGCCGGCCTTCGGGGAAAATCACCAGCGACTGACCGGCCTTCACCTCGTTGATCAAATGACGGGTGCTCAACGGCTTCGTGGGATCGACGGTGTACACGCGCGCAAGCTTTAAGAACGGACGCACCCACCAGCGGTTGGCTACGTTGGTATCGATGGCATAGCACGCGTGCCCAGGCATGATCGCGTGCATCAACGGCGCATCGAGGAAGCTGACGTGGTTGGGCGCGATAAGGGCGCGCGTACCAGGTTCCGGAAGGTTTTCGTAACCCTTGACGTCGAGGCGCAGGAAGACGCGGAACAGAAACAGGGCGACGTCTTTGACACCCTCGCGACCCCAGGCGGCCAGCACCAGTCCGACGACGAGGAGATTGGCGATGCCGAGGATCAGGAACATCGTCGCTGCGCCAAGTCCAACGACTTGCAGGGCGGCCAGCAGCAGGCTCGCTGCGACCATGAACGCGGCGGATAGGACGTTGCAGGCAGCCACGACGCGCGCTTTGCGGTCCTCTGCGGCCCACAATTGGACTGCCGCGAACGCGGGCACGATGAAGAGACCGCCGGCCAGCGCAAGTACGAACAATCCGGCCGAAAGACGCGCACCGCTCCAGGTGGCCAGGAAGTCCCAAGCGCCCACACCAGCAGCGGGTTTGACGAGCGTGGAGGCCGTCCAGGCCAGATCGAGTGCAGCAAGCCCCATCAGGGCCGCACCGATTGGAACCAGCGCCAGATTCGGGCGTTGATGGCTCGCGCGCGCGGCGAAGACCGAGCCGATGGCAATGCCGATTGTGAAGACGGCAAGACCCAGCGTGATGACGGTGTTATCGCCACCAGCCTCGCCATTGAGCAGCACGGGCAGAAGGGCAAGCGCAGCCGCCCCCACAAGCCAGAACCAGCTCGTGATGAGACCACCGGTCCACAAACGGGTATCGGACTTGAGATCCGCTAGCAGGCCGAATGTTGAGCGCACAACATTGTAATCGACGGCAAGATTGGGTGCGGCAGCGCCCGTGCGCGGGATGAAGACTGCCGCAAGCCAGCATAGCACGGCGAGGGCCACCACCATAAATGGCAAGTAAGGGGAGGCACCTTCGGGCGCGATGAGCAATCCGCCGCCGATGGTGCCAAGCAGGATGGCCGCGAATGTGCCCATCTCGACGAGCGCATTGCCGGCTGAAATTTCACGTTTGTCGAGGATTGTCGGCAGGATGCCGTATTTGATCGGTCCGAACAGCGCTGCGATGATGCCGTAGCCGCCTAGCGCGGCGAATAGGAGCGGAACAGAATTGAAATAGAAGCCGGCGCCCGCAAGGAGCGCGACCGGGATTTCCCAGCGTTTCAGGCGCTCCGCGAGAACGCCTTTGTCGAGGCGGTCGGCGAGGGCGCCACCAAGCCCGGAGAGGATGAAGAACGGGAAGACGAGGACGGCGCCCGCCAACGGGACGAGCCATCCGCCACCCGCCGCGCCGAGCTTCAGGACAATCAGGATGACGAGCGCGTTCTTGACCAGATTGTCGTTCAGCGCCGACAGGAACTGGCACCAGAAGAGACCGGCAAAACGGCGCGCCGTCAGAAGCGAGGTCAGCATGGGGACGGTGTCCTTCAATCGGGTGGGCGATGGAACCGGAAAGCTCTTGGGGTATTCGTACGCTCGCGGGAATGATGCTGAGCTGCCGACAAAGCCATCTTAAGACGCCAGATTCGCGGCGTTGCGCCATCGGCGGTCGTCCTTGTGCCAGGACTTGATGAAGGTTCCGCTGTCGGAGGGTTGCGCCTTCTGCTGCCACCTGGCGGCGTTCCGTGCCGGGCTGAAGCCGCCTGCGTTACGATCAGCCAACCGCGCCTGCTGGACGTGCCGAGAAGGACCAGAGACAGGTGGGCAGTTTGGTACGACGTCTCGGATCGTTGCGTATTGGGCCATCTCATTGATCCCGCGTGATGACGCATGGGGCGCTTTTTAAAATGAGCACTGTTTAATATCGATGTTATTGAACTTTGTTCAAGATATGGCAGCGCCAGTTCGGCGCCCAGGGTTAAAACACTGTCAACAAACGAGACGCCTCATGGTTGGTGGCTACATCCGCAACATTCGGAGCGGTCAGTGCGGTCAAATCGACAGGCCCGTGTTTGACCGTTCAGCCTTGACCGTTGAAACGAGACTCATGCACGAAGTGTAGCGGGCGAAAGCATGATCATGGTTACGGTAGCGGAGGCATGACCTTATAAGTCCCATCCCGGCGTTCCTCACTCCATTTTTGGTGGCACCATAAAGAGCGCTCTGTGGATTGTCCCACAGTACCGTACCGCCGTCGCTGCGCTGATGTGAGACAGCGGGCAAGCCCTGATCGCGTTTGCGTCAACAACATGGATGGGTCGCTTGGCACAGGCCAAATACGGACCGATCCATCACGATGTGCCGTCGCAATTTGCTCCCCATCTGGTGAGACGGCGAGCCCAGTGACCAAAATGTGCGGCCGCAAGGAAAAGACGTCGCGTCCATACTCAAGATCACGAATGATGAGCGATCCATCGTTGAGCCGAAGAATGATCTGCTTATCGCTCGTGCTGAAGGCAACGTCCACCGCGTACCGGTCGTCGAGAAGTTGCAGCTTGGCCTCGCCTGCGAGCTGACTGTTTTGCCAGACCCAGATGTTGGCGGCACCGTCTACGGCGGCGAGTTGCTCTCCTCGGTGGCTCCATGCTGCGCCGTAGACGATCCAACCAAGTTCTTTGCACTGGGTTGTCCAAGTCGTAGCAAAGGGTGACGTCGCATCGGTCACATCCGGGCGGAATGAGTGGACGCAGACGTGTTTGTCCGTGGCTGTCGTAGCAACTCGCTTGCCGTCAGCGCTCCACGTGGCACTGGTGACAGGATTTGTCCCATGTTTTAGGACGGCCTGTTCCTCGAGCCGACGACCCGCCGAAATCCGCCAGATGCGCGCCTCTCCGTTCGCGGTCGCGGCGAGCAGGTGTTGCCCATCCGGGCTGAATTCCACGCTCCGCGCGCGGCCTTTGACCTCTGCGCTGTCTAGTTCCTGCTTGGCCCGCCAGTCGTAAAGGCGTACGCGCGAGCGCGCCGTGGAACCGTCCGTTTTTCCCTCTCCGACAGCCAGGAATTCGTCATCCGGGCTGAATGCCGTGGCGAGGACCGGCTCAGGCTGCTGCGGGAGTTTGCTCAGCAGTTTAGCGGTCGCAATATCCCAGACGCGCGCATGCCGATCTTCGGAGGCCGTTGCAATAAGATTATTCCTAGAATTGAAGTTCGCACCATGGATCCACAAGCGAGATAAGGTGGTATCAGTTGTGGGTCGACCGTCGCACGGCAACTCGGACAATCGGCGCTGCCAGGTCCCGCTCACGATTGTCCAGATCCGTGATGTGTGGTCACCGCTCGTGCTGACGAGTTGACAGCCGTCAGCCCTGAAGCCAACTCTGAACACACGGTCCTGGTGCCCGCGTAGGACGAGTTGCGGAGCGCCTGTCATGGCGTCCCACAGACGTACCGAGCGATCATAGGAGGCCGTGGCAATCAGTGCGCCGTCGGGGCTAAATCGAGCGTCTCGGATGTACGACTGATGACCAATGAGATGAGCCCGCGTTTTCCCCGTGAGGGTATCAATAAGCCGGGAGCGGTCCCTTGAGCGAATGAGAAGCGTTTTTCCATTGGGACTAAATTCTGCCCCCCCAATCCTACGGCCTTCCTCGATCTCGATGCGCTTGACAATTTTTGCTTCCTTAAGGCTCCACAAGGCGCCTGGGACGGCCGTGATCACGGCGGGACCCTCCGACCCGTCGACCCACGCGGCGACTGTATCTCCATCTCCTGCCGAGGCAACGGCTAAATCCCATTCGGATGCAGCGCTTGATTGACCTAGCGCCAACGGTCCCAGGATGTGAAAACCGGACGCGGCGTCCCAACCGAGCAACGAGCCATCCGCTGCAATACCGAGCACTTTGTTCTCGCTCGGATGCCAGACAATGGCTGTGACGCGTGGAAGGCCTTCTGGTAAGTGGAGCCGCAGGCAATCCGTCTGCGCCTGCAAGATCGGCCAGACGCAAACAATCCCGGCTTCGTCGAGGGTTGCGACATACGCACCGCTGGAATCGAATTGGGCGGATCGACCCTTGTTCTTTAACGGCAGCGATTGCGCTTGCTTTGCCCTTCTAGCGTCGAGGTCCCAGATCGTAACTCGCTGGTCGTCGGTGAGAACAAGCAGGCGGCTCGCGTCATGGTTCAGTTCCAGGACACGATCTCGTTTGCTCGGGATACTGCCAGAAAGCGCGATTTCCGTCGCCTCCCGAGCTTGGTGTCCATCCCAGATTTGGATCTTTCTTTGCGTCGCAGTGGCGTAGACGGCGCGCGTTCGTCCGATAGCAAGATGCGTGACCCCAGCGTCGAGAGCCTGGATCGCAGACTCATGAATGGCATGAACAGCATTAAGCATCCGCCAGTGCAATTCTTCGTTGGCGATTTGCGGATTAACTTCGATTGCATCGAGAATAGCGGCGGCCGCTGCGCTGGCATCGCCGTCGTCGTGCCAAGTTCGTGATTGGGCGATGGCAGACTGCTGCATCGCTGTGATGCTGATTCGCCTCTCTGACTCGAATTTCGACCAGCCGCCGTATCCAACGGCGCCGGTAACGAGAAGTGTTGCCAGGGTGAGCGCCTGCCGCGCCCGCTTTTTTCTCGTGAGATCCTCACCGATCACGTCTTCAAGGGGCCGGCCGGTTATCGCCGAATACAGCGAAGCGGCGATTTTTTCGAGAACAGGATTGTGACCGACGAGCGCGCCCGCAGAAACCAGCGCCCTTGCGTCTTCCCATTTGGGTTCAACCGGGAAATGGCCTTTCAGCACCGTCGGGAGGCTGTCGGTGGCTGCCCAGTCGAAATCATTGGTCACGGGATGCCAGCGAAGTTCACCGGACGTCAGCACGATTAGCAGGTTGTTCGTGCCGCGCGTTGCAACCCAGTGCTCCACTTCTTTTGCAACCCATTCCGATCGCGCCGCTCGTTGCGAGGCCAGAAGAATAAACGTGCGCGACTGGTCGATCCGCTTCTGCAGGGTCGGCCAGAGGTGAGGTGTCATTTCGAGCCCAGTTTCATCGCGGAAGATCGGCATTGAGGCCTGCCAGAACGCGCGGGCGAACCTGCTGAGGCGTCTTTGAATTTCCGGTGCTAGTGCGCCATCGGCGGCATGACTGTAGGAGATGAAAGCGTCGTACCGGTATCGAATCGGAATATCACGTTGTTTGGTTTCCAGGACACGACTTATGAGGATCCCCATCCGTCACTCCAACGTCGTAAAGGATGCGATGACAAGTCAAAACCGCTGAAAGCGGATAATGACATCATGCTCTAAATTTATCTGGCGTGGTAGCGCTGTCTAAGGCTCCTGGATGTAACCGGACAGTTGGGGATTATTTTCGATGCCGCGTCTCAACCCATTGACGGGATCATTCGGAAATCGTCGTGGACGTCAGCCTGTCCCGTAACGAAGGAGCTGCGCTCACCGGCTGGCGGTGACGACGGGAGAGCGGCGCATGAGTTCATCGATACGCGCCCGCTCTTTATGAAATTCGGCGAGCTCGCGGCCCGTGAGCTTGCGCTCGCGCGGTACCTGGATCGACAACGGATCAACGAAGCGAGCGTTGATAAGAACTTCGTAGTGCAGGTGCGGACCGGAGGACAATCCGGTTGAGCCCACGTAACCGATCAGCTGGCCCTGGCGCACTTTGACCCCCGGTTCGATGCCTGGCGCGATGCGAGACATGTGCCCATACGCCGTCTGATAGCCGTTGGCGTGTCGGATACGTACGTAATTGCCGTAGGCGCTCTTGCGGCCGGCCTCCTCAATCGTGCCGTTGCCCGCCGCGATGATGGGGGTGCCGGGCGGTGCCGACCAATCGATGCCCGTGTGCATCTTGCGCACGCCGAGCAGCGGATGGAAGCGGACGCCGTAACCCGAAGTTAGCCGCAGATCGTCGCCCCTCACGGGCTTGCGCAACAGGAACTTGCGCGAATTGTTGCCGTCAGGATCGTAATAGTCCACGGTCCCATCGGGCGTACGGAAACGGTAGTAACGTGACGTTTCGCCGCCTGCCGACAACGCGGTGTAGAGCAATTCGCCCGGCGGTCCGTCGATGCCACCTTCTTGCTTCAGATCGAAGAAAAATTCGGCGCTGTCATCCGCGCGCAGGCGGCGGCGGTAGTCGGCTTCATAGGCATGGATGCGCAGGATCTGCTGGATCGTCTCGGTCGGCATACTTTGCACGAGTGCAGCATGATAGAGGCTGGCATACAGGCTGGATGTCGTATCGCGACTGCCTGTTTTCAGCGCGCTGCGCAGAGCAGACTTCTCACCACTGGCCTCCGCGCTCGCGACGAATTCGCCGGCCGAGTTCAAGCGGACCGTCACGCGATGAACGTGGCCGTCGGAGAACACGGAAAAGCGCACCGGCTCGCGTTGATTGGGATCGGTCAGAGAAGGCACGAGCGCAATGTGCACTTCGTTGCCCACAGCGAGTTGATCTTCCGAGAAGATGGCCTTGGCCGGCTCGAGCATTTCGCGAACCTGATAGGTGTCAGCGCCTGCCGCCACGAGAATTTTCGTCAGAGTATCACCGGGGCCCACGGTGACGACACGAACCTCAGCATCCTCCAACGCATCGTCGTCTTCCTCATGTTCTTGTATGGATTTGACCAGGTTTGTCGTGTTTGGCGGCGTTTCTAGGGTCGCGGAATTCGTGGCGCTGGGTTCGTCTTGGTTGGTGGCGGCAATCGTTCCAGACAGTGGGTCAGGCACAACACTGGCACCGGCTGGCGCGGAAAACTCGGCAGCCGCACTCGTGACCAGTTCATCAACCTCTTCGGCTGCGAGTTCCTGCCCATCTTCACCGGGCAGAAAACCGCCGAGGAGCTCGACGACGCGAAAGCTGACGTCGCTTCGCGAGCTGGTGGCGAGTTCACCTGGCGCCGCTTCGTTCGGTCGTGGTTCAGCATAGAGCTTCACGGGATTGAACGGCGGGATAACGTCAGCATAGCTCTGAGGCACTGGGGCCAAGCGCGCAAGAATGCGAACGTAGGGCTTGGCGTGAATGTACTCGCGACCATTCCGGCGCTGTTTGAGCGTCTCGTGAATGATGAAACGGGTGGACATGGCGCCGGTCGTAACCTGGAGCCGGTCCGCTTTCGCGATGGCCCATCGCAAGCCGTCGTTCTGCCGCAACGGCGCCGGCATCGGTGCCATCGCCGTATGCTGGAGCCGTTGAAGCGTCGGCATCAAACCGCCGGCACTGTCACGTGGATCGGTCGCTCCGTAGATGACCACGACGATGGCCAATGCGCCGACGATCGCGGCAAGGCAGGTGCTCAAGAGCCAGCGGAATCGCCGGCCGTGGTGAGCGTCTGCATGGTCGGTGGCGAACACGTCCGCGCGCCCCGCGCGGCCACGCGCGCCTCGGTAGAGATGCGGCAAGCCTTGAGCCGCGTGCGCTCGCCGCCCAGGCCTGTGAGGCTGGGTGCGCATCAACGCCGTGTTGGAGAATCTCCGACTGTGAGCCAACCCCCCGGTCCTTCCCCTCCTGGAACGTCACGTTCTGCCCGCTGTGACGCCGCCAGTTGCCGTCGACATTTTGGGTGCCCATATCGTGAGGGCGAGGCAAGAACATGGCTCCGGCAGCCGTTTTCGCTGTTGCCTGGACCGATGCTAAGAATGAGCACCTGGACATCTCGCATCACGCTCACTTTTCTAGCGTTCGCCGCCTCGGTCAAGCCTGGCTTGGCAGCGCACGCCCGCAATTCAGTCTCCGCAAGCCAGGCGGAGGCTGTCGGGTCGAAACGCTCACGATTACTTGCCGACGTCCGCAGACCGCTCACATCTCGCGAGACCATGGAGCTCGATGGTGCCACTGCCTCCCGGATGCTCGGCGAGGAGGGTAAAATGCTTTCCGAGCCAATTGCTTCGTTCCTTTCCCCACATTGATGCAAGATTTTTTTAAGTCAGGTGTTGACAACCGGGCTCCGGTACTATTAATTGGGTCTTCGTCGGAGCGCGATAGCGCTTCGCGCCCGCATCGGGCATTGCTCTTCTCGAAACCGCAGCTCCTAGTCGGGACCTCCCGAACGGGGCTCTGTCGTCTCGAAAGCCAGTCCTAAGGGATTGGCTAGAGCTGTTGTCCGCGGGTTTTGTTCTTTGACAATTGAATTCGGAAGAAAGAGAAACGCAGGCGGCGGAGCTCCGGCGAGATTGCCGGTCCCTCGGATCGGTGATCGCAAGATACTCTGGCGATATCTGCGTTTCAGCCATCACCATGGCGTGCACCGAGCAATCGGCGTACGCCAGAGTGTGAAGGTGCCCGTTACGCAGTAATATCCTTGGAGATACCTCCAAGCCGACCAGAAATCGAACTTTCAATATGAGAGTTTGATCCTGGCTCAGAACGAACGCTGGCGGCAGGCCTAACACATGCAAGTCGAACGCTCCGCAAGGAGAGTGGCAGACGGGTGAGTAACACGTGGGAATCTTCCTGTCGGTACGGAATAGCTCAGGGAAACTTGAGGTAATACCGTATACGCCCTTCGGGGGAAAGATTTATCGCCGATAGATGAGCCCGCGTCTGATTAGCTAGTTGGTGGGGTAATGGCCTACCAAGGCGACGATCAGTAGCTGGTCTGAGAGGATGACCAGCCACACTGGGACTGAGACACGGCCCAGACTCCTACGGGAGGCAGCAGTGGGGAATATTGGACAATGGGCGCAAGCCTGATCCAGCCATGCCGCGTGAGTGACGAAGGTCTTCGGATTGTAAAGCTCTTTTGGCGGGGACGATAATGACGGTACCCGCAGAATAAGCCCCGGCTAACTTCGTGCCAGCAGCCGCGGTAATACGAAGGGGGCTAGCGTTGTTCGGAATTACTGGGCGTAAAGCGCACGTAGGCGGATTGTTAAGTCAGGGGTGAAATCCCGGGGCTCAACCTCGGAACTGCCTTTGATACTGCAAGTCTTGAGTCCGGAAGAGGTGAGTGGAATTCCTAGTGTAGAGGTGAAATTCGTAGATATTAGGAAGAACACCAGTGGCGAAGGCGGCTCACTGGTCCGGTACTGACGCTGAGGTGCGAAAGCGTGGGGAGC
>JAKALI010000060.1 GCA_021813195.1 Pseudomonadota bacterium | reverse complement strand
GCGGCGAGTTCTGGAATATCGCCCGAACGCGCGTCGCGGAGTATGAGTGTTGTCGACATCGGTGGCCTTGATTTGGACCTGTCTTGGGATTCGCTTGCCCTGTGTCGGACTTAATCGTAACATTATTACATTTAGCGGACACGTAACGGGCTGAGATAAGGAGTAACGCATGACGTGGCGGACATCGACGTTTGTTCTCAATCTGGCCGCCGTGGCGGCTCTCGGCGTGGCCTCGGCAAACGCAGCCGCGCTGTTTTCCGCCCGTAAGCTGGAAATCAACGTCGATCCGGCGAAAGTCGAAGAGGCCCGAGCAGAGTTGTGGGAGAAGGTCGGGGGCTGGTGTGCCATCGCGGAGTGGCATCCGGCGGTGACGAAATGCGAAGAGACAAAAGACGGAGAGAGCGAGTTCCGCACTTTGACGCTCGATGGCGGCGGCGTGATCAAAGAGCGGCTCCTGGAACGCGGCAACGCCACCTATCGCTATGAAATCGTGGAGAGCCCGCTGCCGGTTAAGAACTACTCGGCGATGTTCTCCGTCACACCCGACGATGATGATCTCGATGAGATCAATATCCTTTGGTCGGCGACCTATGACGCCGCCGATGGCGCTGATGACAAAGAGGTGCGCAAGACGATCGATGGCATCTTCAAAGCTGGGATAGAGAACCTCAAAAAAACCTACGCCAATGGCGACAAAGATTAATCACCGAGGATCATTTGAAGCAGAGGCGTACCGCGAGTCTGGTAGACCTGCTACGTCAAACGGGATCGGGCCAGCGGGTCGCAATGATCCGCCGGCCCGATATGGTCATCATGCTCGAGCACTTCCGTGCGGAGCAAGTCCGTGCGAGGACCTAGAACGCAATCCCGAAGTAAAAGCGCGGGCGATGGTGATAGCCATACCTGTAGTAATACGGGTAGCCATAATACCCATAGTAAGGGTAACCATAATAGTAAGGGCGGTACCCGTAGTAGCGATAACGCTTGTAGGGACGATAACCATAATAGTGCCGATGATAGCGGCGATGCTTCCGCCACTTTTTCTTGTGGCCGGCTTCTACGACGGCCGTGGTGTCGACCGTGGCGGCTTTCAAGGCGGGTGCTGTGGCACCCATCGGTGTCGCGCCTGCTGGCGTCGCGAGTGCGAAACCAGCACATATCGCCGCTAAGAGGGCGAGTTTGGACTTCATAACGCGTCTCCTGATCTGTGTGGGACTTGGGACATCCCCGGCTTAAAACCATTATGCGGCCCTACGCGTACCTTTCGCAAGTGGTCTCAGACCTCAAGGGCATCTGGCAGATTTCTCTGGCGATGACGATGCGAGCCCTACGAACAGCGCGGAATTTGTCGTGATGTTGAGCGGGAAAGTCACTCTTGTTACCGGCGGCACGTCCGGCATTGGCGCTGCGATCGTCCGTCTTTTCACGGCCCGCGGGGCGAATGTGCTCTTTGGCGGCCGCAATTGCGAACAAGCTCAAAGGCTCATGACCGAACTGCAAGCAGGGCCCGGGAGAGCTGTATTCGTCGCTGGAGAGATCACGCAATCGTGTACGCCAGACGCTCTGGTGGCTGCCGCCATCGATGAGTTTGGTCGCCTCGACGTGTTGGTGAACAACGCTGGCATTTTGCGTTTTGGCGACGTTCTGGCGTGCTCCGACCCGGACTGGGAAGACATCTTTGCCGTGAACGTCACCGCGTTGATGCGCTGCTCGCGCGCCGCAATTCGACAAATGCTGCGGCAGGGGCAGGGGGGGTCCATCATCAACATGGCTTCCGACTGGGGTCTACGCGGCGCGCGAGGTGCCGTTGCTTATGCGGCCTCCAAGGGAGCTGTTGTTCAGCTGACGCGCTCAATGGCGCTCGATCACGCCCATCAAGGCATACGTGTGAACGCGGTCTGCCCCGGCGACACCAATACGCCGATGATCAAGGCGAGCCCGGAGGATCGTGTACGCCACCTCGAAGAGCTTGGCAGAGCCATCCCTTTGGGTCGGGTCGCGCAACCAGAAGACGTGGCGAGCATCGCCGCATTCCTCGCGTCGAATGACGCGGCTCATGTCACGGGGGCACTCATACCGGTCGATGGCGGCGTGACTGCCGGCTGACGCCATTTTGATAGATTTGTCTCAAATTGTGCGAAATGTGTTCATCGACTGGTTCCCATTTCAACGTACCGCTCTTGGCTCGAGGCTGCAAATCGCCCAAGCTTTCACGCGCAAACTGTTTCATTCGATTTGGGTGGAATGGAGTATCCGCGTCTGAGGGCTATTCTCCACACCGAGGTGAAACTGCTTTTGAGCAAACGTGCGTTGTTAATGTTGAATTCTCGCCGTCTGCCGGTATCGTGAGACAGCCATGGTCGACTGCCCCGCGCGATCGCGAGGCGAGCATTACGGCCTGAAGGCTCCTTGGCGCCCGTCCGATACAGCCACGTGTGGTCGATCGGCGGGCGCCATGCGCTTTCGAGGAAGTCTTTTCTGACCCGAAAAGGCATGCGGCGACCCTGAAAGCCAACTCAAAATGGCAAACAAAAGTTGGTCAATAAAACATAAATGAAAATAATAAAATACAGAATAGCTTTTAATTAATCTATTCGCGTAAATTTCCGCGTTCGTTGACGGCCTTGTGCTTTATTGTCGGCCTGTACTCCAACGCCAGCGACAGCGCGGTTGGCATGGATTGCAAGGAGGCGGCAGACTATGAATTCAGGACGTAGAGCTTGGGTGCGTCGTAGGGCAAATGGATCGTGCCCTGCTGTTGAAGGACCAGGACAGATCATTAGACGGTTCCTCAAGTCGGAGGATGGCGTCACCGCAATCGAGTTCGCAATACTGGCCACACCGTTCTTCGTGTTCGTATTCGGAATCATGGCGATCGGGCTGCAATTCTTCACCATCAATTCGCTCGATCACGCCGTTGAGGTCGCCGCACGTAAGATCCGGACGGGCGAGGCGCAGACGAAAAAAGACAGCAGTGGAAATACGATGACGATCGCCAAATTTCGCGAGCTGATTTGTGATGCGGCGTCGAATTTCATCGAACGGGACTGCGCAACGCGGCTGCGGGTGCACATTCAGAGTGCAGCTCAGTGGGCGAATATCGTCCCGCGGCCGTGCGCACAGGCTGGCAATATGACGAACCAAGTCGGCAACGCTAATGATCCCGTGGCGAGTCAGTCCGGTGGAGCGGGGCAGGTCGTCCTGGTGACGGTCTGTTACGATTGGCAGCTGCCCGTACAATTTCCTTTTCTCAATCGCATTCTGATGAAGCCAGCGGATGGGATACCGCTACAATCGGGCGGCTCACTCATCCAATCCGTCGCGACATTTCGCACAGAACCCTATGAATGAGACATTCGCGGACGCGGCGCGTTGCAGACACGAGCGACCGATGAAACAGGAATCGCACGACGGCTTTCATTGAGGACGAGGACGAGATGACGAGGGTCAAGCGAAAGGACAATATAGCAGGACGGCTCAATCCGTTGCGGCTATTGCGTGATGATCGGGGCGTGGCAGCCGTCGAATTCGGATTGATCGCGCCCTTGCTGCTGATCATGCTGGCAGGCGTTGTCGAGATTACGCGTGCGGTGTCCATCGATCGACGCATCGGACAGGTCACGGCCATGGTCGGCGATCTGGTGGCGCGCGAAGAAAACATGACCGCCGCGGACCTCAACGCCATTTATGGTATTGTGGAGCATGTGATGGGCGTGTGGGGCACGGATACATTGCGGCTCGAGGTCATTCCCGTGATGGCGGCTATGAGTAACCGCAATATTCGTCGTGTTTACGCCCAAACGACCAATCGGCCAACGTACGGGGCTGGGGCGACGCAGCGTGCGCACTGTCAAAATTATACGAGTTTGTCCGCGGATCTTCTTGCGGCCGGTGACTCCGTGATCGTAGTGGAGAGCCGTTACTTGTACAAACCTTTGGTCTTCGACATGTTTATGGGCGAAACGCAGTGGACCGACCGGGCAGTTCTGAAGCCGCGCCATCGATGTGTCGATTTCGACAATAACCAATGTATCTCGACGTGCTTCAATTGAGCGACGCGCGGGCATAATAGCGTCGTTTTTCGACCATCGGCCGGTCACAAGACCGGCCGATATTGGTTCAACGCCTAGAAAGTTGTTATTCTTTATTTTCGCACTTTGAACTTCGTGTGGCCACAACGCACACAGCATTTGGCGATCATGCAATCCTATCCGGGCCAGCCGGGAAAACACCTCATTCTGATCAGGTTCCATGGGACGACGTGCGACGCACACAGCCGAGGAGCTGCGTGAACTGATACTCCAGACCTCGACGGAGCTGATTGCGGAGAGCGGTCTGGCTGGCTTGTCGGCTCGGGAGGTCGCACGGCGCATCAATTATTCGCCCGGAACGCTCTACAACGTCTTCGAGAATCTCGATGATTTGGTGCTGACCATTGAGGCGCGTCTGTTAGACCGACTGGCGGCAAAGCTGGACGGGGTGCCTGCGGACCTCTCTCCGGGAGAGCGGGTCCTGGAGCTGGCCCGGGCTTACCGGACCTTCACGACCGAGCAGCCACGGCTGTGGAACCTGCTTTTTGAGCATCATCTGCCCGCCTCCAGCCCCATACCTGGCTGGTATCAGGAAAAACTGGATGCCCTGATGCGACGCGTGGAAGTGGCGCTGAAGCCGCTGATGCCCGATGCGAGTACCGAGGACGTTCGACGCGCCGCCAGCGTGCTGTGGGCGGGCGTTCATGGCATAACGTCACTTGCTACAGCTGACAAATTGTCAAGTGTCACATCGGAAGCGGCCGGACCACTGGTCGATCATCTGGTCACAACCTATCTCAAGGGGATTACGGGCTCATCGCCACACGCGGGATAGTTCACCCATCCTGGTGCAGTGCGAGCGTGAAATCCGCATGCCCGCTCGGAAAGATCACCTCGTCAATACCAGCGCAGCAGCCGCTCGAGGTAGTCGAGTTCAATTTGAGGACGTTTGGCTTCGCCAAGCCTGCGGCGCAATTCCTCCATCAATTCTCGGGCCCGCTGCATGTCGATCTGGTCGGGCACCTTCACCGAGCGGCCCTGATCCGGGCCTCGCGACCTTTGGGGGCGGCCCAGCGGATCGCGGGGCGTATCCCCGTTTTGCCCAAAGCGCTGTTGGTTACCTTGCTGCGCTTGTTGGGCCATTTCCTGCGCGCCTTCCCGCATATTCTCGAGCGCCTCGGCCTGGTGTTGATTGGCCTCATCGTACTGACCTTGGCGCAGGGCTTCTTCTGCCTCTTGCATCGCACGGGCTGCATCTGAGAGGCGTTCCCCGTCCCCCAAGCCCTTCTCTTGCATGTCGCGGCGAAGGGCTTCTAAGCGTTCACGCAGCTCCTGCTGGCGCTGAGCCAAGCTCGAGCGCTGACCCTCGCCTTGTCGTTCCCCTCGTCCTTGAGCATCGCGGCCACGTTCGCGGCTCATCAACTCGCCCTGACCATCGCCGCGATTTTGGCCTAAACCCTGCCGCCGATCGGCTTGCATGCCTTGGCCCCGTTGTCCCTGCTGACCAGGTTGAGACTGCTTCATCTGTCCGGGGCCTTGACCTGGCTGCTGTTGTTGCTGGCGGCCCTGATCGAAGGTCTCGTCCATGAGGTCTTGCTGCTGCCCGACGGCCTCGCCGAGTTTGCGGATCATTTTTTCCGCCTCAGCATTGCGCTGCTGTTGCTCGGGGTTCTGGCGCTGAGCTTGCATGCGTTCCATAAGGTCGCGCATTTCAGCCAGCATTTCCTTCGCCTGATCGCGCAAACCGCTTTTGGCCATCTCCTCCATATCGCGCAGCATGCGATCGAGCTCTTCGGCCGAAAGTTGCTCAGCGTCCTGGTTTTGGCCGTCGGTGTTCGGATCGTTCTGCTGCTGCTGGGCGAGCTCGCGGGCAAACTCGTTGAAGGCCTCCCGCAGCTCCTGCATCAGGCGTTGGATTTCTTCATCCGAAGCGCCTTCTTCGAGGGCCTTGGCAAGCTGATCTTGGATAGCGCGCAGGTTGCGTTCAGCGTCCGACAGATCACCGTCCTCGATTCTCAGCGCGGTATGCCAGAGCTGGTCGATGACGCTGTCGACGCCTGCACGCGTTCGGTCGCGCGTCACGCGATAAATCACCGCCCGCAGGGGCAAATAGACGCGAGGATCGTCGATGAACCCTTCGGGCTCCAACGTGAGCGCGTCGAGAGCGGTCGCAACCCGCTCGGCATGGCGGGGATCTTCGATCAAAAGTTTGCGCTGCTCGATGAGGGCGCGTGCCAGAGGCTTGGTGAACTCGCGTTCAGGCAGCACGATCTCGACGGGTTGGCTGCGTCCGACCTTGCCGCCGACATCGGTGGCCTCGAGCGTCATCATCACGCGCTGACCCGCCCAGGGGTGAGAGCCGATTTCGTGGAAGGTGAAGGCTTCGCCCTGCGTTGCATTCGGGGCCGGCAGACGCAATGGCAATTGCGGTGGCCGCGAGTACGGCGCGCGCGGTCCCTTGAGCCTCTGGGGTTGCGCCCAGGCTGTTTGCGGGTTGCTGCGCAGGGGCTCCTTGACGCGCTTGAACTTCACCTCCGCGCTTGCGACCCCATAGTCGTCCTGCACGAAATACGTGAGTTTCAGGGCGCCGCGCGCGGTTCGCTCCGGATTCTTGGTGAGCGCGATGCCGGGTACGTTGTCCGCGATGACCTCCAGCGGCCAGTGCGCCAGGATCGTCGAGCCGGACGAAGCCGTAATCGAACCGGAGGCGGTGATCTGCGCGCGCACTTCCGCGACGCTTGCAGTCGTCCCGGCATCGGTGGGCGCTTCGATGCGCTTCGTGTTTGTTGCTCCTGTTGTGCCGCGTGCGCTTTCTGTTTCAACGTCAGCTGCGGTCGCGATCTCCACCGCGAGAGGCTGGCGGGTGGCGCCGCTCAAACGTACCACGAGAACGCTGCCCTCGGGCACTTGCAGCGCCGTCTCACTGGCAGTTTGTTTCAGTTCAGCGCGTGGACGCGCGCCGTCGGCGAGCATAATGGGAGCGCGACCGGTGTAGGCGGGGGGCGTAATCCAGGCGTCGAGGCGCTGCGTGTCAAGATCGGCGGCGCCATCGAGTCGAAAGGCGGCCGTCATGCGATCGATAATCGCCGGGCCGGTCAGCGCTGCCGCGGCGACGACGACGATCACGCCCAGCGCGCGCAGTGCGAGTGGATCGAAGCGGTACGTCCCCGGGTGGGGCCAGCCGGCGCGCAGTTTGGTGATGAGGTTGGCCATGCGCTGGCGATGGGCTTGCCAGAGCGTTTGCGTGTCCGGATCGCCAGCTGATGCCGTGAGGTGGTCCTCGTAGGATGTTGCTGGGCGATGAGGGACGTCCGAAACGCGCTCGATGCGCCGGATCGCGTCCTCTCGCGAAGGCCAGGGAATGCGCGCGACAAAAATGAGCCAAGCCAGACCCGCCAGCGCGAACAGTCCGAGAAAGAGCTTGTGCAGAGTGGGAGGCAGGTAGGTCCAGCCATCGAGCAGCGAAATTGCGAAAAACAGAGCGAGGAGACCGGCCAGCAGCCACAGCCGCAGCCATACCTGCTCGGCCACGATCGCCCAGCGGGCGCGGCGCACTTTGGCCTCGAAGGCCGGATTGCGAGTCTCGGTCATCGGTCTGGCAACCCTCATCTTTTGGGGAACCGTAGCACGGCGGGTCGCCTCGATTTCATTAAAATCTCGACAAGGGGACCTGTCTGATGACTTCGCTGAGTTGGCACCGCTGGGGTGCTTGTATTCAACGGGCTAGGCTTGCCAGGGCGCCAAACGATCCAGGGCGATGAGGTCCTCCAAAGTCAACCTGGGCCGCACGATGGCCGCATCCGCTCCCTTGACGAGGACTTCCGGGACGAGCGGTCGACTATTGTAGGTGGAGGACATTACAGCGCCATAAGCTCCGGCTGTCATGACGGCAATGAGGTCGCCGGGACGGAAGTCTGGCAGCGGCCGATCGAGAGCGAGATAGTCTCCGGTTTCGCACACCGGCCCGACGATGTCCTGCACGTAAAGATCATGGACGCCAGCGGCTTCGCCGACGGGCCAGATGTCGTGATGGGCCTCGTAGAGTGTGGGTCGAATGAGGTCGTTCATGGCGGCGTCGACGATCGTGAAGCGACGAGCAGCACCCTCCTTCACATAGAGAACGCGCGTTACCAGAATTCCGGCATTGCCCGCAATCATCCGTCCAGGCTCGAGAACGATCTTAAGACCAAGACCGCCCAATTCCTCGCGCACGAGTTGCGCGTAGTCTTCCGGATGCGGCGGAGGATCACTATCAGCCCGGTAGGGGACGCCAAGTCCGCCGCCGATATCGACATGCTTGAGATCGTGTCCGTCGGCACGCAACGCTTCGACGAGTTCGCGCAGCAGTTGGAAGGCGTCGCGGAAGGGCTGCAGATCGGTGATCTGACTGCCAATATGCATGTGCACGCCAGCGACACGAATGCCGGGCTGCGCGCGCGCACGGGCATAAAGTGCGGGGGCTTCGAGGAACGGCACGCCGAATTTGTTTTCCGATTTGCCAGTGGAGATCTTGGCGTGTGTCTTTGCATCGACGTCGGGGTTGACGCGAATTGCGATATCGGCCGTGGTGCCGAGGCCCGTAGCGACTTCGCTCAAAAGCTCCAGTTCCGGGGCGCTTTCGACATTGAAGCCGGCTATCCCCGCGCGAAGGGCCGCGGCCATTTCCTCGCGCGTCTTGCCCACACCGGCGAAGATGATCCGGTTCGCAGGCACGCCCGCTGCAAGCGCGCGCCTCAGTTCTCCTTCGGAGACGACGTCCATGCCAGCTCCCATTGCCGACATCGTCTTGAGCACGGCCTGATTGGAATTCGACTTCACGGCAAAGCAGATCAGGTGGTCGATGTCGCGAAAGGCCTGGGTCAGTACGCGATAATGCCGCTCAAGCGTCGCCGTGGAGTAGCAGTAGAAGGGCGTTCCGACACGCTGAGCCAGCATATCGATGGCGACATCCTCAGCGTGGAGCACGCCGTTTTTGTAGGCGAAGTGATGCATGGCACTCGCGATTGTGGGCAATGGAAGGTTGGGGTGAGCCGTTAGGCTTAGCTATACGAAGTGACAGCGCGCACGCGCAACGGTGCACATCGTGCTCCTGATGCCCCAACGACCAGACGACAGGGGCAGAGTTCAACGCAGCAGGCCGTCGAGTATGAAACCTTTATGCGGCTTGGGCGTTGCGCCTTCGGGCTTGCCCTGACCAGAATCAGCCGATGCGGTCTCGCTGGCACCGCCGGCTTGAGGCGCGTCGAGAGAACCGCGCACGCCGCAGCCCGCCAGCACGAGGGCGATGGCGGCTAGCGCCGCCAAACGCCCCAATTCCGCCTGCGATACACACATGCGCATGGACCAATCGCCCTGAAAATTCAAACCGTCATTCCCCGATTTTCTCCCGCTAACTTAGCCCGATGGCGTCGCATTATCCAATCGTTTGAGCCAGAGCTCCGCCATTTTTGCGACGCTCTGTGGCGCGGTTCCCCCATAACTCGTCCGCGATTTAACGGAATTCTCAACGGATAGAACGCCGTAGACGTCCCCGGTAATCCGCGGCTCGACACTCTGCATGGCAGCCAGCTCGAGCTGATCGAGGTCCACTCCCTTGGCGTCGGCAAGCTTCACGATGGCGCCCGTGACATGATGAGCTTCACGGAATGGCAGGCCGAGCACCCGGACCAGCCAATCGGCGAGATCGGTCGCCGTGGAATAGCCGCGACCGGCGGCTGCCCGCATGGCTTCGGGGACGGGCTCCATGTCGCCCACCATTCCGGCCATGGCGGTGATCGCCAGGCGAAGGGCCGCGACGGCGTCAAAAGTTGTCTCCTTATCTTCCTGCATATCCTTCGAGTAGGCGAGCGGAAGACCCTTCATGACGATCACGAGACTTTGGAAGGCACCAGCGATCCGCCCGACCTTGGCGCGAGACAGTTCCGCTGCATCCGGATTGCGTTTTTGCGGCATAATCGACGACCCGGTCGTAAAACGATCCGACAGAGTGACGAACCCGAATTGCGGGGTCATCCAGATCACGATCTCTTCGGCGAGCCGCGACAGGTGAACGGCTGTGATCGTTGCCGCCGCTAACGTCTCGAGCGCAAAATCGCGATCGGAGACACCGTCGAGCGAATTGGCCATCGGGCGATCGAAGCCGAGTGCGGCCGCGGTCATGTCACGGTCGATGGGGAAGGAAGTGCCCGCGAGGGCCGCAGACCCCAGCGGACATTCGTTGAGGCGTTTGCGCGCATCTGCAAAGCGGCCGCGGTCGCGCCCGAACATTTCGACATAAGCCAGAAGATGATGTCCGAAGGTCACCGGTTGGGCGGGCTGGAGATGGGTGAAGCCTGGCATAATGGTCGCCGCATGAGCGTGCGCTTTGCGTGCGAGCGCAAGCTGCAACTCGTGCAAGCTTCTATCAACGGCGTCGATCTCGTCGCGCACCCACAACCGGAAATCCGTCGCAACCTGGTCATTGCGGGAGCGTGCCGTGTGAAGCCGTCCAGCGGGCGCGCCGATGAGATCTTTGAGCCGGCTCTCGACGTTCATGTGGACGTCTTCCAGCGCGCGGCTGAAAGTGAAAGCGCCGGAAGCGATTTCCTCGCCGACCCGGTCGAGGCCGTCGATGATCGCTTCGGCGTCGGAGGGCGTAACAATGCCGCACTCCGCCAGCATGGCGGCATGGGCCTTTGAGGCGCGGATATCCTGGGGCGCCAGCACCTTGTCGAAGCCAATGGAGGCATTTATCTCCTGCATGATCTCCGCCGGCGACATATCAAAGCGTCCGCCCCACATCGTGTTGGCATCTTTTTCAGTCATGGGGCTTTGAGGCTCCTTTGAGCCGGTGGTTCGTAGCGGCGGGAAGGGTTGACATGGGACGTGATGAGCAACACGACGGAACCAAGGTTACCGGGAGCACGCTGGCCCTCGCGGGGCTGGCCGCTGCGGTCATCGGTTTTGCGGCGGTATACGTCACTCTCAAGAGTGCTGACAATGTGTCGTCTCCGTCGGGATCAGGAACGACGGCGGTCGCGGCGACGGCCAAGCCAGATCCTGATGCAAAGGAGACCCGCAAATCCGGCTCCCCCTTCGCGGGCTTTGTGCGCCGTTCGCCTCCCGAGGCCCTCGCGGATGTCACATTCGAGGATTTCGCCGGTAAGCCTGTTCGGCTCGCCGATTTTCGCGGTAAGGCGATCCTTCTCAACCTTTGGGCGACGTGGTGCGCCCCATGCCGGCATGAAATGCCGTCGCTGGATCGTTTGCAGAAAGATTTGGGCTCAGACAAATTCGAAGTCGTCGCCCTCAGTCTCGATCGCGCAGGCCCGGATGCGGCACGTCGCTTTTTTGATGAGATCAAGGTTGAACACTTGAAACTCTACATCGACCCCACCATGCGCGCTGGCAACGCGCTGCGCGCTGTCGGCATGCCGACCACCATTCTGATCGACGCGCAGGGCCGCGAGGTTGGCCGTCTGCCTGGTCCGGCGGAATGGGATACGGCCGAGGCCAAGGCACTGATTGCGGATGCTGTTCGCCTTGCGACATCGGATTGACGGCGGCGATACGCTATTTGGGCCACAGAGAGGCGATATAGGCGACGTAGCCGGCAAACATTAGCAGACCTTCCACGCGAGAGATCCGCCGGCCGCTCCAGGCGAAGGCAAACATCACGATCGTGGCCGCGAGCATCACGAGATTGTCGAACGAGACGATATCGGGCGGCACGTTTGTCGGTGCGATCAAGCCTGTTGCGCCTCCAATACCTAGGATGTTGTAGATATTGGAACCCAGGATGTTGCCGATGGCGACATCGCCGTGACGCCGAAACGCCGCGACCAGAGAGGTGACGAGCTCGGGCATCGACGTGCCGACCGCGACGATCGTGAGACCGATGACGGACTCCGACACACCATAGGAGCGCGCGATTGCGATCGCGCCCTCAACGAGCAGTTTGCCGCCAAAAATGATGATCGCAAGTCCTGCAAGCGCCATCCCGAGCGGCAGCAAGAAACCCAGTCGGCCGTCCAATTTGCTTCGCGCCTGGCCATCGAGCAATTCGTCATGGGCTTCAGCC
>JAKALI010000862.1 GCA_021813195.1 Pseudomonadota bacterium | reverse complement strand
TGCGATTGTTGCTTACGCAGAACCCGACGTTGCGCTCACTGGCCACCACGGTGACCTGCGGGTAATGCTCGCGCAAAATTTGTAGCGAAGCGTCGGTCGAGGCGTCATCATGCACGATGATCTCGATCCGGGCCTCGATATCCTGATCAAGTACGGATCGGAGGCAATCGTCCAGCACTTTGGCGCCGTTGTAGTTGGCGATGCAAACGGAGACCTTCGGCGGCCGCACATCGTTCATGGGCGCGCCCCTAAGAACCATCGCCAGGTCTTGCTCAAACCCTCGCGCAAAGCGGTGGCCGGCGCCCACTGCAAGTCCTGTCGAATGCTCGTGCTGTCCAAAAGTACACGATGCAAATCGACCGATCTGGCGGCACGCCGATCGCGCAGCAGCCTACGGCCCGCAATCAATTCGATTTCCGCAAGCAGGTCGTTGAGGCTGGTGCCCTCGCCGCTGCAGATGTTGTAGGCGCGCATTCCTGCGTTCGGCGGAACTTGCAACGCCTTGGAGCACGCTGAGACGAAATCGTCGATGTACAGATAGTCGCGGAGACTATTTCCGTCGCCCCAAAGTAGCATTGGCTTGCCGTCCCGAAGACACGTCATCGCTGCAGGGACGACGCCAAATCCGCCGTGCAACGTCTGTCCAGGACCGTAGACATTGGACGGCCGGAGAATGGTCGCCCGTCCCGCATACTGCTGGCAATAGGCTTCTACGAAATGTTCGGCAGACGCCTTCCCGGCCGCGTAATAGGACCGTGGATGTGGCGCTAGAGACTCCTCGGCGGGATGATCTACATCGCCATAGAGCGTGCCACCCGACGATACGTAGATGAGGTGGCAGTGTGGGCTCGCCTGCAGCGCATGCAATAGGCCGAGCAAAGGCACCAGATTGCTGCCGAGTTCAAGCAAAGGGTTCCCTGCCGAGCTGGCCGGAGTGGTTCCGGACGCCAACCAAACGACCGCATCGCAATCTGCCAGAAGGGTCGAGAAGCTGGCTTCGGTCCCCAGCGTCCGTACCCGCGGATCGAACTCCGCGCGCGCTTGATTCACGATGGCGCAAACGCTGATCCCGTCGTCTGTCCAACTGCGAACAAGATGCTGGCCGATGAATCCAGCGGCACCAACAACCAGCACTCTTTCGCTCAAGGCTGAGCCTCCTCGACGAGTTCTCCGTATATGGTGGCGTAGCGCGCAGCACAATCGTCCCAAGTACCCACCGCTAGCCGAACCCAATCGCGGGCGGCAACACCGATGCGGCGATTCTCATCGCCTTTTTCCATGCGATGTACCGCGTCATTAAATTCCTCCGGCCCCGCACAGAGCAGCCCAGTCGAATCGTGCGCGAGCAGGTCGGCATGGGCCGGTAGTTGCGAGGCGATGATCGGCAAACCTGCGGCCATGGCTTCCAGCATGACCTGCGGGCGCCCCTCGCTGTGGCGACTCAGGGTAATCAAGCCGTACGCTCGCGGGAACCAGTCTTCGCATAGCTGCGCTGGTGTCACGGGGCCGTGATAGTGCACCCACGGCGGCAACGCGATCTGCTCCTGCATGGGGCCGAATAGGTGCAATTCGCGCGACGCGTCGTTGAACAGGGGCTCCCCCCACTCGAACAGTGCGCCAAGTTTGTCGCGGGTCAGCCGCGACACGACCAGCCATCGCGGCGGCGCACCGTCGTCCAGGCGCCGCTCGAGATTGAACCAGTTGGTGTCAATGCCGAACGGCACAGTCTGAACGCGTGCCACGTGGCCGAAGAGTTTGCGTAATTCGCTCTCCATCCAGTCGGCGTTCGGGCAGATCGCCACGGGCCGGCCTCGCATGGTCCAACGAAGCATTGCGGACATCAATGGCAACTTCAACAGCCGCATATCGGTTCCCAGCACGGTCACCAGCACCGGCAATTCGCGCGGCGCGGGCAACATGGTCTGCAGCCAGTTGCAGTGCAGGAGATCGAGTTGCGCAGCATTCCGCCGATAGGCACCGCGCAGATACCAGAGTAGGCGCAACGCTAACCAGCCGCCGCGCAAGGCGTTTCCACGCAGCGCATGGGCAATACCGCCCGATCGCATCAATGCAGAAAGCCAGCGCGATTCCTCGGGCGTCGCAGCATCGGCGACTGAGTCGACATGGTCCCCCGGCGGCGCCCACAATTGAAGGTGGATGTCATCGCGGCGTCCTAGAGCGTCAACCAAGTGACGGATGAACAACCCTCGCCAATCGCCCAGGTTCGCCGGATACGATGTGGCAGCCATGAATACGCGCAGCGGGGCTTTGCCCGAATCACGTGGGCTTGTCATTTGGTCGTAGTGCCCCTGTCAATCACTCTCTTGGGTAATGCGCCACCAGTATGAGGCTCAGGTACGAACTCCGCTGCTCCGTCGTCGGGGCGAAGCATAGACCAGCTCCGGGTGTTCGATGGCGTTTCGCCGGCCAGGTGCCGGACCGTGCCGCTTTGTCCCTCTGCGCTCAGTCCAACTGCTCGGAGGTGACCAGGAAGTGAGATGCGGCTACGCCGTGCCCAGGGTGACGTGCGGCCAGCGACTGGACCCGATATCGGCACGTGATGAAATAGACAACTTCCCATGAAACTCTCCCGCAAACGCGCCCGCGCCAAGACACTCAAACTCCCGCCGCCGACGCCGCGCAATCCGCTGGTCGCCCCGAGCCTGCAGCGCAAGGCGGGAGCGCATCGCAAGCCGCACAAGGCGCTGCGGCGGGCGATGCGGTCGCGACGCGCCGCGGGCGACGAGTGA
>JAKALI010000861.1 GCA_021813195.1 Pseudomonadota bacterium | reverse complement strand
GGTAGAGAAAAGTAAGGATCCCCTGAATCGTGAGATCGGCTTCGTCCGCGATGGCATAATGCGTCTTGGCCTCGGACGCCACAAACCCTCGGGTGGCGACGACCAGCACACGGAATCCGTCCTCGTTGTACGCCCGAGCCATCGCAGCCAGATTCTTGCGCTCAACGTCACCAAGGCGGATCAGATCTTTGCCTCTTCTGACGTGCGTAGAGATCGACAGCATCTCCTCAACCGCGCCCTTGCAGATGAGCAAGTGATCTCCGTCCTCGCCCTCGACGACCACTGAGAGTCGGCGGCGCACGAAGTCGAACGGAAGTTCATCGACTTTTCGGTAGCTCGCGGCCGTGTTCGTGATGGCTGGCTCCGCCCCGGCGAATCGCACGACGGCCTGATCCATCAGGTTCTTCACGCCGCTCTGGTGGTAGCTGTTCAACCAGCCCAACCGGAGAACGTCAGCGTTGGGTTGCCCGGTAACGTCGACGTGGTGCTCCAGAATGATCTTGTCCTGAGTCAGCGTGCCGGTCTTGTCCGTGCAGAGAACATCCATCGCGCCGAAGTTCTGAATGGCGTTGAGTCGCTTCACGACGACTTTGCGCCGCGCCATCGCTACGGCGCCCTTCGCGAGGTTCGAGGAAACGATCATCGGCAGCATTTCGGGGGTAAGTCCGACGGCGACGGCAAGGCCGAACAACAGCGCTTCCACCCAGTCGCCTTTGGTCAGGCCGTTGATGACAAAGACGACAGGAACCATGACGAGCATGAAGCGGATGAGCAGCCAGCTCACACTGTTGATGCCGCGATCGAACGCCGTTTGAGCGCGCGATCCGACGATCGCCTTGGCTAACGATCCGAAATAGGTGCGAGCACCCGTGGCAACGACAAGCGCGGTCGCCGTGCCGCTCACGACGTTGGTGCCCATGAAGCAGACGTTGGGCATGTCGAGCGCGTTCATTTCGCTGGACGCTACGCTCGCCGCGGACTTCTCGGCGACAGACCCGAGCGTGTCATACTTCTCAACAGGGATGGCCTCACCGGTGAGCACTGCCTGGCTCACAAACAGATCGCGGGATTCGATCAGCCTCACGTCTGCCGGGATCATATCCCCTGCTGAAAGACGCACGATGTCGCCGGCGACGATCTCTCGCATCGGGATTTCGAATGCTTCGGGATTTGACGTTGCCGATCCTCGACGAAGAACCGTCGCCGTCGTGCGGACCATCGCCTTCAGAGCTTCGGCCGCAGCGCTCGATCGGTACTCCTGAACGAAGCGCATCAAGGCGCTGGCAAGCACCATCACGATGATGATGGTGACTTTTGTCGGATCCGCATCCTCGCCATGTTGAAGCCGAAGCCAGATGTCCGTTACAGCGCTGATCCCAGCCAGGATCAGCAGCACTGCAATGAACGGATTCTTGAAAGCGCCAAAAAACTGAACAACCGCTGGCAGGCGTCGCTCTTGCGCAACCTCATTGGGGCCGTCTTTTGCCAGCCGTTCGATCGCATCTCGGGCAATCAGGCCGTTGCGGTCGCCTTTGACGTTTTCGAAGGTGTCATCCAACCCATTCTGGGCTTCACGGACCGCCTTCATCGACAGCTTGCGTTCGTCTTTTCCGCGCGGCTTGAGAGCCGCCTTGAGGATGGGGGCATTCATTGGATGAATCTCCTGCCGCAAGCGCCGAGACCATGCGCCTCTCGGCACGGTCTTCGGCGCTTGGGGTCTTGGTCGGCTGAGGGGATAATGAAACCGATGCATCTTCACGACGCTCGGCATTCGGACCGCGCTTGAGCAGCGCAGCCGCTCTTCACCAGGGAGGGTCCGCACCTTCGCGCGACCGTGCGATTCTGCGCGAGTACGGATTGCCGCCCCGGCGGGGGTGAAGCCCGTCCAGGCCGGCGGACACCAGAACCATCGCCGTGCTGGCCTTATGCAGCGTGAGGGAATGCATCACACGCCTCACGCCGCAAAGCGACCATGCTGGTAAACTGCAAGAAGGAGTCCGGCGCGCTCGATCAATCGGCGCAACCCGCCGCCCGTGTCTGGTTCGGCGTCAAGCATCCAGATGCATTCGAGCCGACCGGTCTCGCCATTGACACGCCACGCCGCGACCAGTCGAGTCCGGTTCGTGCGGGGAGACTTCGTGAAAGGACGGTCACGCTCGCATCGCGGGTCGGCGAATGCGGGATTGCGTTTCGGCGAGGCGATCCGCGAAACGCGGAGCGAAGCCGGCAGAGTAAAAAATTGGAGAGTCATGTCTCACCTCCGTGACGAGCCGCTCGGCCGTCACAGGCGAGACTGATGATTCAGACTCGCGAGAACGACCTGAGCGGCACGCTTGCTCGACTACTGTCGCTTGGCATTGCTCGTTGATCCTCATGCGTCGGCAGCGGGTTGGAGCCGCTAGATGACATTGGCTGGATATCACCGTCATTCCTTGAGTGACAGTGTCTTGCGGGGTTGATCCGATATACAAAACAATATCCGGGATATACCATCGTATATTGTAAGGTCTTCGGCGATAACTACCTGCGCAATATCAAGCCGCTTAGACTCACCGGACACGGGCGCGTCGACTTCACTAGCGATGTGATCGCTCTGATTTATTTCGATCCGAGGTCTAGTGTGGGTATCGATATGGTTCTTGTCGAGCGCATCGTCGCGCGAAGCCCTCGTCTTCGGCGATTGCTTTATTCGTTGTCCTTAACCTTTCTGAAAGCGGCGTTTCGGTTTCGCCGCACGGGCTTGGATGCCTT
>JAKALI010000860.1 GCA_021813195.1 Pseudomonadota bacterium | reverse complement strand
GCGGCGTGGCACCGGCGCGCAGTGCCGAACGGGTATGTCCTTTGATGCAGTATGGACATTGGGTCACGTGCGCAACCGCGAGTGCAATGATTTCCTTCGTCTTGTGCGACAACGCTCCGTCCGAGAACACCCGCTGGCTGAAGGACTCGAACGCCGCCAGCGCATCGGGGGCCAACTCGCGCCTCTTGGCCCGGATTTCGTTTGAGGATGGCGGATACAGCAGATTTGCCATGTTATTTCTCCCAACTGTGGTGACGGCCCAATCACAAGCGGCCAGCCATCGTGAATTCCAGGCGGCAGTATGCCAGCACCTGTAAGATGCCTCTTTGTGTGCGCGCAAACAGCCGTCTGCGACACCGTGACCACAGCGGACCAAGGAACGCTGCCTTGCCGGGAAATGCCCAGAATATCGAGGTGGAGAGCTGGTGCATGTCGATGGCACTGCTTGCGATGACGTTACGCATTACAGGTGGCTCTTACGGGCTCGAAGCGGCAGGCTGATTATGGCTTAATCCCGCAAGAGCCTTCACAACGCGCCTAGGACGATCGCCAGGACGAAGGTGAACACAGCGCCGGTAACGAGTGTCGGCAGGAGTTCTTCAGAGCAGACAAGTCCAACTGGCATGGCGTGTCTCGGTCTGCGCGCCTTAGACAGTTCGATGGACCTCTCACTAGCGACCCGAGAGTCCATGCGGATGGGGGTGACGGTCATCATATTATACTCCTGGATTTGCACGCCGATAGCTCGATCTTGTGGCTGCGGGGTCTGCAATTGCTTCGTCCGTTCTCACGTTCGGCGCTGATCTTCGACCAGTGACAAATGCCGCGTGCTTGGTGGGGCCCGTGTGCTCCACATCGAACCCTGCGGTAACTTCATTGAGCGCAGACATCACCGAATAGACGTCGCTCGCCACGCCACCGACCATCCCTTCTTCTTCCGCGACAGCCAACTCGCATGCGTCATAGGCCCAGTCCAGTAGCAGCAAGACCTTCTCTGCCGACGTCAGATCCCGGCTCCCTACGACGTCTTGCGGGCTCTTGAAAGCGGTACAAGTGCTGGAAGGCCCGGACCTTCGACGGTCCCGCAATGTGACAGGAGACTCCCGAACGTGGATTTGGTGCACGGCGTGCATGACGGGCCTCATCTTCAGGCAAGGCGCACGGAGACTGGCCTTGTCGTTAACGGCGTGGATGGTAGCACGGACAATAAGCGACGCATTTGCGCACCGACAAAGAGCAGGTATCCGATACCTGCTACGAGGAAGGCTGACGTTGGGCCCGCCGTGTCGCTGAAGAGCATCCTTGCGGAGATCGGAAACTGCGAATGCGGATACGAACTGCCGCATGGTTTCCGCCCCATCCTGCAGGTGAGCAGGTCCGCACGGCTCTGTATCGCGAGCCAAGCGCCGGGCATCCGGGCGCACGAAACGGGGCTCCCCTTCAATGATCGCTCGGGAGATCGCCTGCGTAACTGGATGGGGATGGATCGCAAGACGTTCTACAGTCGGAGCGTTGCCATTGTGCCCATGGATTTCTGTTTCCCAGGTTCCCTGCCGAATGGTGCCGACAAGCCGCCGCGCCGCAAATGCGCCGTCCTGTGGCGCGAAAAAGTGCTTTCGGCGATGCCGTCTATCGAACTAACGCTTGTCGTTGGAGCATACGCTCAGGCCTGGCATCTTGGGAACAGGGCGAAGGCGAATTTGACCGAAACCGTACACGCATGGCGCGACTACACGCCACGTTATCTGCCGTTGCCACACCCGTCTTGGCACAACAACGCCTGGCTCGCCGCCAACCCCTGGTTCGAGCACGACGTACTGCCTTATTTGAGACGGCGGGTTCGAGTGCTGTGCCGCTGACCGGCCGTCCTCAGCCCAAGAAGGCGATCTTCAGTATGGCAACGGCCCCCGCCACGCCTATGACGGCCGAGAAGCCGGAATTAGCAATCAGCAGCAATACCTTCGCCATCGACTGGTGGACATAGTCTTCGATAATGACCTGCATACCGATCCGCATGTGGATGCAGAAGTTAAACAGCGCCAATAGCAAAAGTGCCGCGACGACTGGATTGCTCAGCAGGGCAATGACGTTGCCGTAATCCGCACCGATGCTATCGATGACGACGATGAACACGCCCGTGATCAGCAGCACGCCGAGGACCGAGGTGACGCGTTGATACCAGAAGTCCCGCGTGCCGCTTCCCGCGGCGCCGAGGCCGCGGGCGAGAGCAGTCGGGGTACGGAAATGCTCCATGGCAGACCTTTTCAGCGCGGGTAGAAGACGATCCACAGGATCGCCGTCAAGCTCAACGACCCGATGAGATTGGCTCGGGCAAGATACTCACGCCAGGGATAGGTGTGGGCGCGGCCGGTATCCCAGATGAGATGCCGGATCCCGCCGAGGGCATGATGGAGCGCCGCCCAGGTCAGTCCAAACAGGACGACAAGACCGGGAGCCGATCCGAACGCATCGAGAAATGTCTCGTAGGCCATGCGGCCCCCTGCGACGGCAATCAGCCACCAGACAAACACGACAGTGCCGAGATAGAGCGCAACGCCGGTCAGGCGGTGCACGATTGACAGCATCATCGTGAGGGTCGGCCGGTAGACCTGCAGGTGCGGTGCAGTCGGTGCGCGAGGGGGCGGCGATACGGTGTCGGCCATGGCGCGCTCCGTCAATGTTGCCGCGCGACCAGCATCGCCTTGATCCGGGCGATGGCCTTGGCCGGTTCGAGGCCCTTGGGGCAGGTTTT
>JAKALI010000059.1 GCA_021813195.1 Pseudomonadota bacterium | reverse complement strand
TCCGCCGCCCGCGATTGTCGAAGAGTGACCACGTCATAGCCCCTATTTGCGACTATCTCGCGGTTCGCGTCCAATATTTCCAGTTGACTTCGATAAGCGATGTGCAACAAAATCCGCCATATTGTTTCAATCGGGGGGCGGCCGTGCGGGGCATGGGGCGCAGCGGTGGCGTTTGTGTGGTGTTGGCCCTCTTGGGCCTCGCGTGCGGCGTCGCGGGCTGCGGCCCGAATGCAAACGCGCCGCCGACGGACGCCGAGATTTCATCGGCATACGCGACCTATTGGAACGACAAGGTTCCTGCCACCTCAAAGTTCTTTGGCGAAGACTGGTACAGCCTGTTAATCCCCGTATCGGCGGCGGAGGTCGGCCAGAGCATCACCCGAGACAGCCCCGAGGGAAAAATATACGAGGCCGACGTGGCCTTCCGATTCCGGGCCAGGGCCGATCTCATCTACCAATGCACGACGGGCCTCGCCATTCCCGTCCACGTCGCTCCTTCAGGTGCCACCGTTCGCAATTCGAACGGAATGATGTTCGCCAAGAAAGGCGACGTCATCTCCTGCATCAATCATGAGACGTTTCAGAAAGTCGACGAGGGCTGGCTGATGGAAATTAGCAGCGGATACAGCTATTTGATCCGGCGATAAGCGTCCGCTCGGACGGAGAAATGTGCCCATGGCAACGGAGCGCACTGCCGACAACCGCAAGCTTATCGGATACCTCTCATCAGGCGCCTTGGTGCTCGGCACGTTGATGCCCGTCACGATTTTTTACTCCGGCCCGATGCCCATGGGCTCTGCGATCCTCGCCCACGGCGTTTTCGGTTGGCTTGTCATCGGCTGCGCCGCTGCGGCGGCCTATTTCGTCTACCACGATAACTATGAGCGCGTGACGCTCGCGACGGCCGGAGCCGTACTTGTCTGCCGATCCTCATCGGCTGTGCAATCGCCGTGCTGTCGAATCACGACCCAGACTCGGCAGCGCCAATATTCCAACAACTCTATTTGCAGCTTTCGAACTCAACGGTCGAACCCGGATGGGGATGGCTTCCCCTACTTGGCGGCATCGCCGGGCTCGTGGCGGGCTCGCGCAATCCGCGCTGGCTGGCGGATAAGTCGAGCGGCACTTCGGGAGAGGGTGGGAGTTAGAAAATGAACCCGCGCAGGCAATTTTCGTAAGTTCCGTCGGCTTTGCCGGATGAACCCATAAGGAAGGAACAACATGCTCAATCGATATCGGTTAATGATCATGCGCACTGGCGCGATCATCGTTGCCGTTGGCGCTCTCGGTTGCCTCGCCGGCTGCCAATCGGAACTCATGTCCGACGAAAGTATCGCGTCAAACACTGCCGGTGTCATCGGCGTACCGTTGAGCGACGTGACGATCACGGACCGCCGTTCGGACGGCCCGACCAACACCTACTACATCGCCCATACCAAGTCCGGCGCCACCTATGCCTGTACGATCAACGGCGGCGGGCTCCTCGCCGCCGGCATGACCAACCCGCCGAGCTGTACGCGCCGCTGAACCTTCCCGCATGTGGGCTCCGCTAGGGCCGTCACGCACTCTCGGCGGATCGGATAACACCGCGAGCGGAAGCCGCGGACCAGAGGATGAACGGAATGTCAGGCACGGCGATTGGCCAAAAAGGTTTGGCCCGTTGGTTCCAGAGCAAGTTCATTTTGGAGGTCGCACGCAGGATATTCCTGGCGATCGCGAGCGTGAGCCTCCTGGTCGCGGTTTTCGGTCTGGTCGTCGCGCTCGTATACGAGCTATTGTCCTTTCGCTCCGCGCCGCAGGTCCCCGTGCCGGCGGCCTATGCCCCCCAGCCGATCGCGATGGCATCTGGCACGGTGGCGCAACACCTGCTGCCGCCCCGGAATCTTCGCTTCGTCGTCACACCGGCGGTCATTGATGCGCCGCTCTCTGCGGACCAGGCTGTGGGTTATTTCAATGCGGATACCCAAAACGGCATCGCGCCGTTCCCGAACGATTTCGACATCCTGGGCGGGCCGGACGCGGCATCCTTCGCGCGCGTGCCGCTCACCGTCCGGTATGACGGCCGGGTGGTGTCGCGCGCGGGCCTGCGGCCCACCGAGACGCTGCGGAACGAGATCAATGCGAGTCTTAAGGGGCTCGCGCAGGACCGACGGCGGACCTTCCACTTGACCGTCGTAGCGCATGATCGACTCGGCACCGTGTCCCGCCCGACAACCGTTGCGTTCACGCTGGTCTATGGTCCCGCGAGCGCGGCACCCCCGGCCGGCGGCACCACGACCCGCCTGACGGACCTTCAACGACTGGCGCGCGCCATCGCGCTCCGGCTCGATCCGGCCCGTACCCCCGTCTATTTCGACGCATACACCCGTGCGCTCCGCGAACCCGCTTCTTGCGGAACGCAAGACTACAACACCGATTTCGTCGCGGGCTATCGCCGTGCCTTCGAGCAGCTGAAAGGACAGCTCTCCGCCTCGAACATGACGGCCTTCTATGCCGGCGTATGCGCGGCGTGGGAAGAGGGCGTCGCCGCGGAGAACGCGAGCGAAGAGGCGGCCGCTGCGGCGCGGAACGGGGCAGAGGCGAAGAACGCGGCGGCCCGCGAGGCGTTCGCCGTCGAGCGGATGGGAACCCAGACCGTCAAGTATGTGGCGCTCTCCGTGGTCGTGAGCGCGGTGACCGCCTTCCTGCTGGTCGCGTTTCTCCTCGCGTTTCTGGCCATCGAAAAACATTCCGATGCGCTCCGGCAGGCGGTGCAAACGCTGGCCGACCGCGAGCGCGACTGATGCGGAGACAGAGGCACAAGGGAGAACCGGACGTGGACCCGAGAAAGCCGAACAGTCTGTTCCCACTCGGCATCGTGGTGATGCTTGTCGCAGTCGTCCTCGCCGCGCCGGCCTTAGCAAATGGCAATGTCTGGGGGAACCTGTTCGGCTCGATCCTTGAGCAGGCCGCCGTGCAGAACGCCGAGAAGAGTTGGGCCGCAGTGGATCAACCGGTCCAAGAGTGCCTGATCCATCGCTACAACCTCGTGCCGGCGCAGCTCGCGCAGCACGGCATCACCGCCGAGGACAGCCGGCTCGCGGCGTACATGCAGTCCTGCCGTGAGATCGTCGCGCAGACCGAGTTGCAGGAGAAACAGCAGCAACGCGCCGCGGCGGCCCGGCAGGCGGTCGAGGCGGTCTCGGCAAAACTGGCACGGCAAGAGCAGCGTACCCGAGAAGCCGCGGCCAAAGTTGAGGCCAAAACCCGCCACGAGGCGCTTGTCGCGAAATACGGAGCAACGCAGGCCGCGGCGATCGAAGCCCACAAGGTCGTCGTCGGCATGAGCAAGGATGCCGTCATCGCCGCGATCGGACAGCCCCGCGGCAAGGAGGTGATTCCGCCGAACGACGAGTTGTGGACGTATGGCGCCCTGCGCGTCTCGATTTCGGGCGGCAAGGTCACCTATGTCGGACAGTGAACGCGGGAGTCCGGCAACCATGCCGGTATGCGGGAATGGTATTGTCTTCACGGAAGGACCGTCCTCATGGATGCGCGATATGCAATTGAAGTCTTCAAGACCGTCTTAACCAAGCACTATGTGGATTTCGAGGGCCGGGCCGGGCTGGCGGAATTCTGGTATTTCGCGCTGGTCAGCTTCCTTGCGTCCTTCGTTTGTAACTTTATCGGCCTTATTGCGACGACGAACGCCTTTGGCGTGCTCTACCAGCTGGCGGTCTTGCTGCCCAGTCTGGCGGTCTCGGTTCGCCGCCTTCATGATCTCGACAAGAGCGGGTGGTGGATTTTGATGCCGCTTGCGCCATACGTCGTGAGCCTCATGCTGCTTCCGTTCGCCTTGAGCGCCACGTTCAGCACCTGGTATTCGGGCGGTATCGGGTCGCCACTGTTTGTATTGTTTGTTCAGTTGTTCGTCGCGGAGGTGGGTGCATACGGTGTGCTGCTCTTCTGGCTGATCCAACCGGGCACGGCCGGAGCGAACCGGTTTGGGGATGCGCAGTCGTTGATCGCGAACGCCGATGATGCTGCTCCCGTGAAGCGATAAGAAGAAGAAAGGACCCCGGCATCGTACCGAGGTCCTTAAGAGGAGCAGGTCCGGCGGCTATCTGGCGGGCTTCGTTGCCGCAAGCTGCAAGAGGTATTCGCACGCCTCCTGCGCCTTGCTGGCCGCGGTGAAGATCGCTCTTGTGTCCCGGTTCAGAATCGTCAACCATGAAGACACGTAGGCGGCATGATCGTCCCGCGGTTCGTTGGCGATGCGAAAAGCCGAGCAAAGAAACGCTGCTCCTAGCTCCCCGACAATCTCTTCGAAGGCGTAAGCGCGGTCACCGAAGCGCTTGCCGAATTCTCGGTTCAGTCTGTGAGGGGCACCTGAAAGATGCACGAGCTCGTGAAATAAGACCGCGTGGTAGCTTTCGAGCGGCGACGAGGTGCTGGTGCCGATGAAGTCTTCCGGATTCGGCATCTCGATGCAGTCGAGATCGTGGCGATACCGCGCCGCCGGCGCGCCGTGGCGGATATCGGCGCCGATAGCCTCCACGAAGGCGGCGACCTCGGCGTTGATCTGCACCTGCGACTTCACCACGGGTTCCGGCGGCTGCCAGTTCTCCACCTGCTCGGAATTGAAGACGTAGGAGGCGCGGGCGACGAAGCGCTGTCGCTGATTACCGACATCGGCTTCGTCTTCAGCGTCGTCTTGTTCGAGGGGCTTGTAGAAGACGACGAGGGCGCCGCGTTCGCCTTTGCGGACCTGGGCACCAAGCGTCTTCCACTGGCGGTATGACGCCCAGTAGCCGGAGATGTAGCGCCGGACGTGTGCCTCTATCCAGAGCGCGACGACATTCACGCCACGATAAGGTTTGTCGGTCGCCGCGTTCATCGGGAACGCCGGCGGCACGATGCTGCCGTGCCAGGGCATGGTGCAGGTCCCGACTCCCGCTTCGATGGCGGCCACGATCTTCTCGGTGATGGCTTGATAGACATTGAACTTCGATTCTGAAAGAACAGATTCGCGCATTGCTTTCTCCCACGCATGGCGGGAACACCGGACCATTCCGGTGCTCCCGAGTGCGCAGGACGGGCGGATGACTGCGGTGCGGGTGGTCATAACGGGTTATCGGCGCTGCCCGACACCGTGAAATGCGTAATCGCCAGGGCGCTGGCGTTGAAGATCGCCATCCGTGAATCCTGGTTCTCGTAGAACTTGCGCGGACGTGGCAGCCGGTGCCGCAGCGCGGGAATGTGCAGGGCGACGGTCTGGGCGATCTCGTAGCGGGTGACGGCCCCGATGCACGAAAAGCAGGTGCGGATCGCCGCCCGGGAATAGGTTCCGGTCTCGTACCCCCGATTGGTGGCGAGATGGAGAATGGCCCGGCAGAGCCGCTGCATCCGGTCGGCCCGGACATCCGGAGCCCGCTCGAATTCTTCGAGCACCACCACGGCGGGCGCAAAGCGGTCCATGAGCTTTTCGATCCGTGCAAGGCACGTGCTATTCTTGTTCGAGCGGATAATGGCCCAGTCCAGCGGGGACAAAGGCCTTTCAAAGACTGCCCATCCCACGCCCCGGCCCGTCGGATGAAGGGCGAGGACCAGAGGTTTCTTGCTGGCTGGTATGCTGGTCATATACGGGACAGTCGTTATCGAGTCTGGTAAGGAGCGCCGTCAGAAGCGCGATCTTGGCCGCGGCTGGCAGGTCGGTGCGCTGCTCCAAGTTCCGCATCAGCAGCTCTGCCCTTTGCATCACCGCCTGTTCGACTTCGCCGACGGCACGGGGAAACAAGTCCCGGGACCGCGTGTCGAAGATGATTTCCGCCCCGATCAGCACCTCGGCCTTGGGCGTGATCGCGCGGAGTTCGTAACGCGAGATGGCCGCCTGCGAGGACAGCCCGAGCAGGAACGCAAGTTCGTCCTGCGTCAACGCCCAGCGCTTGCGATGCGCGCGGAGATAGTTGTGCGGATCAAGGTACATGGGCAGAGTGTGGCGCCGGGCCGGGCGGCCTTCATCATCATTTCAGAAACGGCACAGCGCAGGCAGGTGCCGTTTTATGCTGAGGCGGAATATTCCGCCGCAGGTGCCTTCATCGTACCTGCCGGCCGAGATCAAACGGACGCAGATGAAGACGATATTGGTTCGATCCCGTATTTTTCGAGGAGCGCGGGAAGGTTCTTCTTTTCGGTTGCCGGGATGACATAACGGCCGTGGCTCTTGCACGTTGCAATCCCGAGCCGGGTGCGCAGAATGCTCCCGACAAGCTTATGGGTGATCGCCGCCTTCTGCGGCGAAGACGCGACCTTCTCGATGCGCTCCGCGACCTCGCGCAGCGAAACGGCGGAGGCGCCGTTTTCGGCAAAAGCCGCCTCAAGCGCAGCCACGATCTGCGCCTCCCGACCGACATTGCTTGCCGCCACGAGCGCGTCCCCCTGCTGCGACAGAAATCGGGCGATCTCGCTTCGCAGTCCTGCGTCATCCATGATCGACAGCAGCGAAATCGCCGTCTGATTGAGACGTGGCGCCAGTTCGGGTGAGACCACAGCCGGGTTGGATTTCATGTCGTAGAATTGGCAAAGCCGGAAATGCAGCAGCCGGTTGCGCAGTACCAGCGCCTCGGCTTTGAGGGCGCCCGGCAGTTGGATCGGGATGTCCGCCCGGAGCGGCCTCAGGCCCATTTCTTCGGTGATGAAGCGGCTTTCCAGGGCCGGATCCTCGAAGCGCTCGCGCATGGCGATGATCTTGGGGCCAAAGACCTTGAAGGCCTGCGGATTGAATTCCTTGTCGCGATTCTGCGTGGTCCGCAGCACCGGCAGGCCCTTGACGCTGCCATTGTTGAATATCTTCACCAATTCGGCGGTGGCGTCGCTGAAGCGAAAATCGGCCTCGTCAAAGGCCAGCGTGCCGCCGAAGGCGTCCATGGTCCGAAAGAGTGACGCGGAACTGGAGGCGCCGCTGGCGAAGAAGGGCTTGTAGCAGAGCGCGCCGATGGCGATGAGCCCCCGGGTCTTGCCGCTGCCCCACTCCCCCTTCAGCCGGAGATAGGGCAGTTCGTTGAAGGCGTCATGGACCCAACTGAGCAAGACGTATTGGGCGGCGATGCGCTCGAAGAGCGGCGAAAAATCCACGTAGCGATGCAGGAATTCTTCGATCGCCGCCAGCAATTCCGCCTTGTCGCCGTGATGCTCAGGCTGCGACGGCAGCAGAACGCAGTCGTTGGCGATCAGATTGTTCTTGGCCGAATAGGGCACCAGGATTTCGCCGGTCTCGATGCGGACCTCCTGTTCGAGATTCCAGAGCCCGCCGAACCGCGACACCGCCAGGGCGGTTTCGCGTTTGTGCGGATCGTAGACGAGTTCGATCAGCGTATCGGAACAGACACGCGAGACCGTGGGGACTTTGGTATCGACGGGTTTCTTGTGCATGACAACCACGTTACAGCGGCGGCGCAACGCGGCCGAGGGACCGAACTACGTGCGCCGGCAATAATCCGGCGGCTTGGCGAACGGCAGTGCCATAACGGAAGATAGATAGCCGGTACGGGCGCGCGCGATTCGCGCGAATGCCGCCTGCGAGGTAGATTCGGAGAAGCCCGGGTCCAAGGGTGGACTTGGGGAGGTGGTGGAGGTGCGAAACACCATTACCAGCCGTTACCCATCCAGAATGTATGAAATATTTCGCCTATTGCCGCAAATCGTCGGAGTCCGAAGACCGCCAGGTCCTCTCGATCGAATCGCAGCGCTCGGAACTGGCGCGAACATTTTCAGACAATCCCGACCTCCAAATCGTCGAGACATTCGAGGAATCGATGAGCGCGAAGGCGCCGGGCCGGCCGATTTTCGAGGCCATGCTCGGACGGCTGGAAGCGGGCGAGGCTGACGGCATCATCGCCTGGCATCCCGACCGCCTGGCGCGCAATTCGATCGACGGCGGACGCATCATTCACATGCTCGACCGCAAGCTGATCAAGGACATGAAGTTCTCCACCTATACCTTCGAGAACAACCCGCAGGGCAAGTTCATGCTCTCGATCACCTTCGGCTACTCGAAATATTATGTGGACAGCCTCTCCGAGAACATCAAACGCGGCAACCGCACCAAGCTGGAGAAGGGTTGGCTGCCAAATCTGGCGCCGCTTGGTTACCAGAACGATCGCGATACCAAGACCGTCGTGGCCGATCCCGAGCGCTTCGATCTCATGCGCCGAATGTGGGATTTGGCACTCACCGGCTGCTACAGCCCGCGGCAAATCCGGAACATCGCCAACAACGAATGGGGCTTCCGCACGCCCCTCCGGCAAAGGACCGGTGGCAAGCCCATCGCGCTCAGCACGCTGTACCGGACGTTCTCCAATCCCTTCTATGCCGGCATCATCGTCTGGAACGGCGAACGCATGCCCGGCAAGCACCCGGCCATGATCACCCTGGACGAGTTCGATGCGGTACAGCACATCATCGGCCGGCCCGGCCATCCCCAGCCCAAGCGGCACAGTTTCGCCTATACCGGCCTCATGCGCTGTGGCAGCTGCGGTCTGTCAATCACCGCCTCGGAAAAGGCCAAGCTGTCCGGCCGCCGTTACATCTACTATCACTGCACCAAACGCCATACGCCGCTCTGTCCCGAGCCCTATACTGAGGTCAAAGTCCTCGAACGGCAGATTGTGGCGTTCCTGAACAGCATCCGGCTGCCGGACGAGCTGGAAGAATGGGCCAGCCGAGAACTCATCGGCCGGAAGGACGCAACCCGATCCGAGCATGACGCCCAGATCGCCACCCTGAAAAAGGCTCTGACCGAGACCGAGCGCCAGCTTTCGACCGTCACGGATTTGCGCATTCGGGGGCTGCTCGACGATGACACCTTCACGGCCAAGCGCGGGAATTTGCAGACGGAGGCGGCGCGTCTGCGCGCCAGCATCGAGCGGCAACACCAAAATCCTGGCGCTTGGTTGGAACTCGCCGAATCGGTGATTTCGTTCAGGAAATACGCCGTGGAATGGTTTTCGGACGGCAGTCTCGACGATAAGCGTCTGATCCTCAAAACCGTCGGTTGGAACTGCACCCTCTCCACCAGAAAACTCAGTATTCAAGCCAGAAAACCGTTCCGCAGGGTCTCCGACAGGGCCGATTGTCTATATCTGTTGGCCGATATAGAGCGCATCGGAATTTCTTCGGAGCATGATGCAGCACCTGAGGAATTGATACAGTGCTTGCGCCTCTTGCAGCAACGCGTTGTGGAGAGAACGCGCGCCGATAGCAAATGAGCATCAGATACGCATAGGGTGCGCGACACTGTTCTAAAGTAGGAACCAGTCAATGGCTTTTTCTCGAATAGGCTCTGGTACGGTCATCAGCGCAATGCGGAGGTTTCGGTGAAGTTCCTTGGATCGGTTATAAATGTCCGGGAATGGATTGACTCCGCCGCCCGGAAGGGCGAGTTCCATTCGACTTTCAAACTCAACCGAATTGAGCGCAGAACGGACGTCTGGAGAACTCAGCTTGTGCAAATAAGTCAAGTACGCATTAAGCACATCAATCGCCGACGCGCGAGCGTCATCGGCGTCCGCCAATGCCCCATACAATCTGCGTATTGGTGGAGTCGAGAATATCTGGGCGAGAGCGTCGAACTGCTCCTCGTTCGGTGTTCCGCCGCCGTCAACAATTTTTGATGAAACAGAGAGCAGAGTTGAGAAGTACCAGAACTTCCGCGCCCCTCGTAGTTTGAGGAGACGAAGGCACCAATTTTCCGGCTTGCTTTCTGCTCTCGATTTATAATCCATGCAAACGGTCCGGTAGTAACGCGCAATGTCGTTGCAGACCGCTAAGGGGTGCCGGCTCGCCGTGCGCGTCGTTGTGCCATCACCAACATACGCAGCGAGAATTGCTCGACGAACTTGGTCGAGCGAAAGATGCCCACCCGCTTGACTTGACTCTGTTAGCAAAAGGACCCTTTGTGTGAGTTTCCGGCGGTCATCCGCGTCGCCACCGATCGACTCGACCTCAGTAAGCGTGGAGAGCTTTGCGCTCTTCATGAGATCACGCGAGGTCGATACATCGATACCGAGTTCCTTCCGAAGCCGCGTTCTCAGGTCCTCCATTGCCGTGTCGAACTTGTGAAAGTCGGACGGTTCGCCATCGCACCATATGGGAAGCAAGTCCAAATCGGACGCTTCGACGGCTTCGTGCCGCCCCATAGAACCGACTACCGCAAGGCAGGCGCGATTTTTGTCTAGCCTATGCTGGTCGAGAACCTCGTCTGCGATGTTGCCTGCCGTGCCAAGGATTCTCTCCGACGTATCAGAGATTGCGCGGAGGGCCGCCGTCGCATCGGGGCAAAGCAAATCTTCAAGAGCAGGTGGCTGCATCAATCAATTTAAGTCCCAAATGTCAATGGTTCATCGGCAAAAGTTTCTTCCAGGTCTTGGACCTGCGTATCTGCGATCTTCCTTTTACGCGCAGGGCGCAGTAGATACCGCCGCGGATTTTTCCAGCGACATAAATTGGAAGTTTTTGACAATCCTCTCTCGATGACGCTTTCAACGATGTTGTGCTCGGCTAGGGAGAGCGACTCTTCAAGCGAAATTCCGCCGAAAAGCACCTCAATTGCTCGCGACCACGAGGATTCCCAGACGGCGACTGTACGAGCGTTGAAGAACCGGCGATAAATGTCCGCCTTGCACCGCCAAAACTTCAGTGCGGGGCCGGAGTGCGAACTTTTCAGGTAGGGTTGTTCCAACAGATTCCTCCAAAACGCGGCGCGGAATTCGTCGGGCTCTGGAGCAGAAATACCGAAGGCACGACCCGAGCGCCACACTCCTTCCAGCATGTCGGGTGTCAACGGCGAGCGCACCAGATTGTGAAGGGGGACGAGCTGTATATCAGGTTCACCCCGCAGAAAATTTGTGAGCCGTTGCACGTCGATACCGCAAGCGTCCAGCGCAGATTTTACCCAATACTGCGATGGACTGCGGAGGTCGCCATTTATGAGCCAGATGCGAAGTTCTTTCGTCTTCACCCTCGTCAAATTCGCGAAGGCATACTCGCCGGTATGGGACAGCGGCCAGTTGCCCAGGTCATGGACGAGTGCCCAGGCAACGGCGTACCTCGTAATTTCATCCGAAAAGCCTAAGCTCCGACAGATATCGAGCGTGATTAATGCGACACCAATACTGTGGCTTCTCCGTGACCCATCGGCGAGCAGGTCGCCGGCCTCTCTCACCGATTTTCGTCGAAGAATCGGAGAGGCACATTGGGATGCGAACCGAGGCGACAAGACCCCTAGAAATGTGATGGAGCCGAGCCGATTGATAGCAGGAGAATCCAACAAAGGCCCCGCCAGTGGGCGAAGCTCGTGTTCACGCGCTGCCCACTTGCCAAAACTTGTTGAATCGATTGCGGCTAATTCAGCGTGATCCGACTGCATCTGAACATTGTAGGCAAGATCTCATGAGGCGCAAAATATCATTATGGCAGTCCACAGCAAAGTGCCAGGAAACGACTGAAAGACAGGGCACTTTGCTCACCCTACAGCCAACCTGCTATTCATGGAATGGCAGGTCGGCTTGCTTCGGATATCGCACAAAACCATTGCGTCGCAACGGCTTATCCCCGCATTGCCGGGCTGCCGCAAGCCGCCGCTAGCCAATCGTCGATCCTACTCACAGCGGCTCTCGGATGGGCATCCGACTGAACCAGGATAGTCATCGGCCTGTCCGTGTGTCGAATGCCTGCGCGCCAACCAGGCGGCCAGACGTTCGTAGAGCGCCAGAAGCTGCGACGCCATCCGGCGCGCTTCGTCGGGGTTCAGATCGACGCCCTCCACCTCGCGGTATAGCTGTCTGAACTGCTCTACGCCTTCGTCGGTCGGGCGCATGGTTCAGTCGTCAAGATCGTCTCCCTCAATCGCGCCGGGAAACGGTGTCTGTGCCTCCAGGTCCTCGCGCAACCGCACGACCTCCTGGGCGATGCTGTCCAGCCTTTCCTCTATCGGTACGAGCTTTTTGTGCAGCAGCCGGCCCATCTGGCGGATCAGAACGTTGGCGCAAAGTGATTCGAATTTCTGTTTGTTCATACTGGCCAATGTGCGCGCTGCCTCGCGTGCGACGAAGGGGCCGAATTATTCCCGTGTCGCATATTCGGAATGAACAGACGCCATC
>JAKALI010000859.1 GCA_021813195.1 Pseudomonadota bacterium | reverse complement strand
GCCGGGGGAGATAGAGGCGCATTTCATCGCCGATCACGAGCTCGCCGACATCGACCTCGCGTATTTCCGGGAACTGATCCGCGAGATTCCGCGCCAGTACCAGCATCTCGACGATCACCTGCCGTTGCATCTCGATCGCGTGCTCGACGACCGGATGGTCGACATTGAGGATCGAGATCCGGCCAAACTCTCCAACAACAATGGAAAATGCGATTGTCATTGTCCGTGCGTACTACTGACCTTATGAAAGAACCGCGCACCGCAGTGACGTGGCCGGCTACAGTGCGATTGAAAATATACTACGAGAATAGTGGTTAATTTACCACAGCGTCGGAAAACTTCTCTTCGAATCCGCTTTCTGTCCGTGCCGTCGGAATACTTTGAATGGAACGGTTCCGATGTCGCGATCCGTGACTACAATATGACCCACGCATCCTGCAGAGCGCGGGTGCCGACAAGGAGGTCAGAGGCCATGAGCTGGCGCGCTCATGGGAGGTGTCGCGTTCTGGACAGCCCACTCGTTCGATCTCGCCCTTGCAGTGTGTGTAGCGCTCTGTGGGTACTCGCTGGTACTGGTACGCACGCTTGCGCGCATACTTCGGCCGGAACAATAATCCTTCTACCTTTTACATCGAAAGGAGTATCGACATGGTGGATACCGTCTTCGCAAAAATCATCACTGGTGAAATCCCTTGTGCCAAGGTCTACGAAGACGAGTACGTCTTCGCTTTCATGGACGCCGGCCAAGTGAACCCCGGCCATGTGGTTGTCGCATCTAAACGGCCGTACGAAACCATTCTCGACGCGGATGACGAAACGGTGTCCGCCCTCATGCGTACTGCGGCGCGGATCGCAAAGGCTGTCAATAACGCTTTCCATCCGGACGGTTTTACGATTCTCCAAGCGAACAAGGCTGCGGGTTGGCAGACGGTGCCACACTTGCATCTCCATGTCTTGCCCCGTCACGCGAACGACGGAGTAACCGTCACGTGGCCGAGAAAAGAGCCTGGCCTGGACGCTCTTCGGGAGCTTGCGTCACGTATCGCGCTTTGATCGAGAAGGACGTGCTCCCCATCTCGTCGTTTGGTCACGAAGCTCTACCTCGAGCTGAAGAGGAACTTCCAGGTGATGCCGGGCGCCGCTCGGCTGGAGCTGCTGTGCCGACCCATTCCTGATCGTTATCAACATCGGGTGCGCGACGTCGGCGGGTACTCGAACCGCGCGCGCGGCGAGCGGGCAAGAGCGCTGCGGGGCCAAGATACGCCGACGATGCCCGCAACTCCCGTCGAACCGGCGAGCCTGGCCTTGCCGCACGAGGAAAATGATATAAAGGCGGCATGAAATTCAGCCATCTGATCCAGATCAACGATCTGCTCAATCCGCTGATCGACCCGCTGACGCGCGAGCAACTGTGGCGCGGCCTGGTGTTGCGCGCCGAGAACCCCTTGCTGTTTGTGCTGGCGTTGGACCGGTTCGAGATCGTCGAACGCGGGGAGCGCCGGCTCGTGCGCGTGCTGCATTTCGGCAGCCTGCGCTTGCGCGACCGCGTCAGTTTCAAACCGATGCAACAGGTGCGCTACGAGATCGAGGCCGCGGGCGATTCGCCTGCCGCCACGCTGGCGATGACGATCGAGGAACCCGAGCCCGGTCAGCTGTTCGTGCGTTTCGACTATGAAACTTTGCCTGGCGACGCGGCAGCGCCGTTGGATGAGTTCTACAGCGGCTTTGCCAAACAGGCTTACGTAAAGGCTGACCTCGATACGATCAGTACCATCCGCAGGCTGGCGGATGAGCCGGGCGCGCTAGACTGAAATGCCAAGCAGGCCGCTTGCACAGGTGCATCGGCCGAGCGCGGGGTGGCCCCTCAGACCGCAAACTTCACCACCCGGTTGCGGCCCTGTTCCTTGGCGAGATACATGGCGCGGTCGGCGCGCCCCTGGATCGTATCGATGCTGCGACCGTCCTCCGGATAGCTCGCGACGCCGATGCTGACGCTGGCGTCGATGCGCCTGCCCTCGAACTCCAGCGGCGTATTCGCCACCGCCTTGATGATGCGCTGCGCCACTTCCAGCGTCCTGGCCGCGGGCGCCTCAGGCAGCAGCGCGACGAATTCGTCGCCGCCGCAGCGCGCGAGCACGTCGGTGCGGCGCAGTTCGGTCTCGATGCATTGGGCGACGAGCTGCAGCAGCCGATTGCCGGCCTCGTGGCCGTGCACGTCGTTGACCGCCTTGAGCTTGTCCGCGTCGATCATCAGCACGCTCACCGGCCGGTTGTAGCGCACCGCCTGGTTGAACAGCCGGTCGGCGACGATCGCGAAGCCGCGCATGTTGTAGATGCCGGTCAGGTCGTCGGTCTCCGACAGCAGACGGGCGCGGTTCAGCCCGTAGCGGATGTCGGCCGAAAACATGGTGGTGATGTAGGCGACCAGCAGCATCGGCGCGAGCTGCGCGACCAGGCGCGCGACGTAGGCGAGCGAGAAGGCTTCGCCGAGCGCGGCATCGCCGCCGAGCAGCACGAAGCAGGCGCTGATCAGCGCCATTTCGAACATCGTGGTGAACTTGCCGAGCGCAAGCGCGCTGGTGATGATCACCAGCAGGTAGGCGTTGACCAGAGGGCTGGCGAGCTTGCCCGTGTACCACAGCACCCAGGTGATGAACAGCACCATCGCCAAGGTCTCGATGGCGATCTTCCAGCGCGATTCGGTCTTGTAGAAATTGGTGTAGCGAAAGCCGAGGACGAAGGCCGCGTAGAAGAACA
>JAKALI010000858.1 GCA_021813195.1 Pseudomonadota bacterium | reverse complement strand
GCCCGCCGATGCCCGGACATGGGGCGTCAGATGGGGTTCTTCGGCCAATCGCGCATGTGGCGCGCGATCATGCTCGCATTCGGGCTCGCCTGGTTCGGACCGGTGTCCGGACTGAGCGCCGAGACGCTTGCCGTGGCTGAACCGCCCGCTCAGTCGACCGAGCCGTTCGGCCTTGTCGCAGCGGAGCTTGGCTCCGGCATCGTCCATGAAAAATGGCTCAATCTGCAGCGCCGCCTCGACGATGACATGGTGCAGCTTGCGCTGTGCGACGGCGATCGCGAGCGCTGCATCTCTCCGGCCGCATTGCGGCTGCTCACCATTGTCGATACCGCGCGTCAGCGCGAGGGCCGCGCGAAATTCGGCGAGATCAACCGCGCCATCAACCTGGCCATCCGTTCGACCAGCGACGAAGCTCAGTACGGCGAGACCGACGTCTGGGCCTCGCCGCTCACCTCCTTTGGCAACGGCGCAGGCGACTGCGAGGACTATGCGATCGCAAAATTCGCAGCTCTTCGTCTTGCCGGCATTGCGACGGACGACCTGCGGATTCTGATCATGCGCGACACCCTGCGTGGCGAAGACCATGCGGTCACGACAGCACGGCTGGACGGCCGATGGCTGACGCTCGACAACCGCCGCATGGCCATGATCGAGGATACCGACATCAGGAATTACCGCCCGACCTTTGTGATGGATCGCAAGGCTGTCAGGCGTTATGCGCCAGCGCCGCTGCTTTCCGGCCCTGAGGCTGCGGTTAATCTTCCGGTGCCTGCGATGGCTGCAACCAGACTTGCCGCAGCCGCCATGGATTGACGAACCTCCCCCTGCCAACACCTGCGAGAATTTCCTGCGGGTCAGCCGGGTCATCGAGCTCGATACGGAAGTATCGGAGCACGAAGCGATCGTGACGGCGGCGGCGGAGATGAAAGTGCTGGCGCCGTTCTCGATCTGCAGTCCGATCGCCACCCGCTGCACCGGCACTTGCTGGGACTTGCAGACGAGACAGCCGAGGACGGCGGCGGCCAACAGCCGGGAAAACGTCTCGATCGCTATCGCCTGACCATCGAGAAGTCGTTCGCCTTCCGGAAATCGAAGGATGGCAGTTGGCGCTGCAGCACCGATACGCTGCGGCCTGTGGAGTATGGCAGCGCGCAGTGCGCGCCCATAGAAAATGTCTCTGCATCGCGCAAGATGCGACACTCGCAGATGTTGCGCTGCAACCAGAATGCCACCGCGGCCTTCGTTTGGCGAAACGATGGCGCGGCGATTCCTGTCTTTTGCATTTTCGCGCCGCGCGTTTGATTGACGCCGTCCTCTCTCGAAGCTTACGATCTCAAGAGATCCGCCAGAGATCACAGGGAGGGAAATGAGATGATGCGTTCGCCGCGTGCCGCTTCTGTTTGCCTGCTTTTCGCCGAAACGTCCTCACGGTTTATTCGCCACAGGCGCATCGCCGTCGCCGTGCTCGTCTTTGGATTGGGCATTGTGCTGTCGATCGGAGGTTCGTCGGCGCAGACACCCGCCAAGGGATCGCCCGATCACATCAAGGCGGTGACGACAGCGGTCGACAGCGCGACGATCCGCGCCAACACGGCGATGTCGAACGACTGGCCGACGGTCGGCCTCGACTATGCGGAAACGAGATTTTCCAAACTCAGCCAGATCACCACCGATAACGTCAAGAAGCTGGGCCTGGCATGGAGCTACCCGCTGGAGTCGTCGCGCGGGGTCGAAGCGACGCCGCTCGTCGTCGACGGCATCATGTATGTCACGGCATCCTGGAGCGTGGTTCACGCTGTCGACGCGCGCACCGGCAAGCGGCTCTGGAGCTACGATCCGAAGGTCGACAAGGAGAAAGGCTACAAGGGCTGCTGCGACGTGGTGAACCGCGGCGTCGCCTTGTGGAAAGGCAAGGTCTATGTCGGCGTCTATGACGGCCGACTGGTCGCACTCGACGCCGTAACCGGCAAGGTCGTCTGGGAAAAGGATACCCTGATCGACAAGGAACATTCATACACCATCACCGGCGCACCGCGCGTGTTCAACGGCAAGGTCGTGATCGGAAATGGCGGCGCCGAATATGGCACGCGCGGCTACGTCACCGCCTATGACGCCGAAACCGGCAATCAGGCGTGGCGCTGGTTCACCGTGCCTGGCGATCCGTCGAAACCTTTCGAAGACGATTCGATGGCCGCTGCAGCCAAAACCTGGGATCCATCGGCCAAATACTGGATCAACGGCGGCGGCGGAACGGTGTGGGACACCATCACCTTCGATCCCGAATTGAACATGGTCTATGTCGGTACCGGCAACGGCTCGCCATGGAATCGCAACAAGCGCAGCCCTGCCGGCGGCGACAACCTCTACCTCGCCTCGCTCGTGGCGCTGAATGCCGACACCGGCAAGTACATCTGGCATTATCAGGAAACGCCCGGCGACCACTGGGACTATACCTCGACCCAACCGATGATCCTCGCCGACATCAACATCGACGGCGCGCCGCGCAAGGTCATTCTGCACGCGCCGAAGAACGGCTTCTTCTTCGTGATCGACCGCACCAACGGCAAATTCATCTCGGCGAAGAATTTCGTCGACGTGAACTGGGCGACCGGGTTTGACGCTAATGGCCGGCCGATCGAGAACCCGGAGGCGCGCGGTGACAAGCCGTTCGACAGCATCCCGGGCCCCTATGGCGCCCACAACTGGCACCCGATGTCATTCAATCCACAGACCGGACTGGTCTATCTTCCGGCGCAGAATGTCCC
>JAKALI010000058.1 GCA_021813195.1 Pseudomonadota bacterium | reverse complement strand
TCACGCGCAACATGTTCGCAAGCCGCTATGCCTCGGTGTTCGATGGGGATGAACATTGGCGCGCCATTTCGACCGGCGAGGGGCTCACCTTCGATTGGGACGACGCCTCCACGTATGTGCGAAATCCACCCTACTTCGCCAATCTTGTCCCGGAACCGACCGCCATACGTGACATTGAGGGCGCGCGAATTTTGGGGCTCTTCGGCGACAAGATCACCACCGATCACATCTCGCCTGCAGGCTCGATTAAAGCGGATAGCCCGGCGGGGAAATACTTGCTTGAGCACGGCGTAACACGCGCGGATTTCAATCAGTACGGCACGCGGCGCGGCAATCACGAGGTGATGATGCGCGGTACCTTCGCCAATATTCGCATCAAGAACCACATGGTTCGCGATGCCTCCGGCAATGTACGTGAAGGCGGCTACACGGTGCATTACCCGTCTGGGGAGATCATGCCGATCTATGATGCGGCCATGCGCTACCAATCGGAGGGTGTACCGCTTGTTGTGCTGGCGGGCGTCGAATACGGCAATGGGTCCTCGCGCGATTGGGCCGCCAAGGGCACGAACCTGCTCGGCGTTAAGGCGGTCATCGCTCAGTCCTTTGAGCGCATTCACCGCTCCAACCTAGTCGGCATGGGCGTTGTGCCGTTCGTCTTCGAAGACGGCATGAGCTGGCAGAAACTGGGTCTCAAAGGGGATGAGACTGTTAGCATTCGCGGCCTTGCGACAGTAAAGCCCCGGCAGCGGATGATTGCCGAGTTTACCGACGCGACGGGTAACAAGCTCGCCATCCCCGTGATCTGCCGTATCGATACGCTGGATGAGATCGAGTACTTCAAAAACGGCGGCATTCTGCCGTACGTGTTGCGAAATCTGGCGGCTGCTTAGCGCAGCGCGTTTGCGGCTTGGTGCTTCCGAATGGGAAAGCCGCGCTTCTGGAGCAGACTATCGACCGTCGGGGCGCGACCGCGGAAGGCGATGTACGCCTCTCGCGGTTCGCGCCGATTGCCGGCCGCATAAATATAGTCTTTCAAGCGTCGCGCGGTGGCCTTGTCGTAGATGTCGCCAGCTTCCTCGAACGCAGCGAACGCGTCGGCGTCCATCACCTCCGACCACAGGTAACTGTAATAGCCCGCTGCATAACCGCCCATGATGTGTTGGAAATGGGAAATGCGATGGCGCATCACGATTTCGCGCGGCATGCCGAGACGTTTGAGGGTCGCACTTTCGAACGCTGCGACATCGAGGGTGTTCAGCTCGGTCAGCGCATGGAGTTCCATATCGACGAGTGCGCTGGCCACGTATTCAACGGTCGCGAAACCCTGATTGAAGGTGCGGGCAGCGTTGATTTTCTTGATGAGCTTGTCTGGCATTGGCTTTCCGGTTCGCACATGCAGGGCGAACTTCTTCAAGACCTCCGGACGCATCAGCCAATGCTCGAAGAGCTGTGAGGGCAACTCGACGAAATCGCGCGCGACGTTCGTTCCAGCCAGCGAGGGATACGTAACGTCCGACAACAAGCCGTGCAGCGCGTGGCCGAATTCATGAAAGAGCGTGCGTGCATCATCGAGCGACAGCAGCGTTTCCTCGCCATCCGCGCCACGGGCGAAGTTCATGACGTTGACGATTATCGGGCGCTGCCGTTGCCCCATGTTGTGCTGCGTGCGGAAGCTCGACATCCACGCGCCGGAGCGTTTCGAGGGGCGCGCAAAATAATCCCCCATGAAAATGCCGACATGCTCGCCGCGCGTTGTTGACACATCCCACACGCGCACGTCGGGGTGATAGCGTGGGGCCTCCGAATCCTCCCGGAACACGACACCGAACAATCGAGAGGCCGTGTCGAATGCGGCTTCGATGATGTTCGACAACTGCAGATAGGGTCGGACTTCTGCCTCATCCAGATCGAAGCGTGCCTGACGTTCCTTTTCTGCGAAATAGCGCCAATCCCACGCAGCAATTTCGTAGTTGGCGCCTTCTGCCCGCGCGCGGGCCTGCAGGCTTAAGCGTTCTTCCGACGCCCTCTGGAGCGCCGGTTGCCAGACCTGATCGAGAAGTTCGCGTACCGCGTCCGGCGTCCCGGCCATGGTGTCATCGAGTGCATAGGCCGCATAGGTACGGTAGCCGAGCAACTGCGCAAGTTCCTGCCGCAAGCGGATGATCTGAGCCGCAAGAGGCCGATTGTCCGTTGCCCCAACACGTGCGCCGCGGGAGATCCAGGCTTTGAAGGCTTCTTCACGCAGATCGCGCCGAGAGGAAAATTGCAGGAATGGCTCAATGCTGGAACGCGACAGCGTGATCACGTGGCCCACGGCGCTGCCCAGTTCGCGCGCCGTGCGGGCTGCGGAAGCGCGCACTGCGGGCGGCAGTCCCGCGAGATCTTTTTCACCATCGAGACCTAAGCGCCAGGATTGCTCGTCGGCGAGAACGTTTTGTGCGAACGCCGTCGTCAGTTCGGCTAGCGTGGCATTGATCTCGGCGATGCGGGCGCGGGCTTTGGCGTCGAGGCGGGCACCGGCCCGCACGAAGGTCGTGTGAACGCGATCGAGCAGCCGGTCTTGCTCGGGCGTCAAGCGCAGTTTGCCGCGACGGTCATGGAGATCGGCGATGCGGCGATAGAGAGACGGATTGAGTTGGATCGCGCTCATGTGGCGGGAGAGCTCCGGCGCGATCCAGCGCTCGATCTCCTGCAGCTGCGGACTTGAGTCGGTGCTCACCAGATTGAAAAATACGTCGGCGACGCGATTGAGAAGCCGTCCGCCGCGCTCCATGGCCACAATCGTGTTCGCAAACGTCGGGCGGGATGGATTACGGGCGATGCGTTCGATTTCCTCGCGATGCTGCTTCAAGGCGTCGCGAAACGCGGGCTGGAAATGATGTGCGGCGATTTTGGAAAATGGCGGTAGTCCGCTGTGCGCAGTCCAGCGGGCAAGAAGCGGATTGGACGAGGGCTTGGATTTGGGCGATGGCATACCGGTGGGACCTCACGCGAAAATTGCGTACGGTGGACATAGCACAAACCGGACGTCCGAAAATTCCATCGAAAGGGATTGAGGGCCGGTGGGGGGAACCGGCCCTCAATCCATCGTGAGGAGAGTGGGGACACTTGGGAGAATTGCCGAGAGGGTCCGGCTGCGGCAGCAGGCACATCGCGGGCTGGGGGGCTGCTTGACGATGAACCGCGCATCAGCGGCCGGACCCCTTGGCAACGATGCGACACTAGTTGTCGTTTGCGGCGGGTCTGGGACGTGAATGGGGCAGGCCCGAGGTATCTAGATTAAGATTGTGCAAGGTTGAAACCCACGCCCTGCAAGGATTTGGGGGGCGGTGGGGCTTGCAATTGGGCGGCAGCTCATCGATCATGACGGCGAGGTGACAAGGAGGCGCGCTTTGAGCGAGACCGATCCGATACCGTTTGCGCCGCGGCGCGATGCGCTGCGGCCCCGCTGTGAGAGTTCCCAGGTATCGGTCGGGGAATTCACCAGTGTCACGAGTTTTAACCGCCACGAACTCAGTGCCATCATGGCCGTGTATGGCCGCAAGGTTGCCGCCGGTGAGTGGCGGGATTACGCGTTAGATATGACGCGTGACAAGGCGACCTTCAGCGTGTTCCGCCGCGCGGCCGAATTTCCTCTCTACCGGATCGAGAAGATCCCGCGCCTCGCGCGCAAGCAGGGCGCTTATTGGATCGTTACGCCGACCGGGCTGATCTTACGACGTGGCCACGATCTGGCGCGCGTGCTCTCCGTGCTGGAACGCCAGGTGCGCGCAGTAGAGGCCTAAGGCGCGCCTGGGCCAAGCCGTCACGGTGATGACGTCGAGCCCGCACTCGAGCCATTCGCGGGCGCGCCCGCGCCATAGGCCGGCATTTCCAATTGCGAAGCTGGAGGAGGCGTCGCGCCCACCGCTGGTTCAGTCGCTGCAGGTTGTGCGGCGCTTCGCGCGGCGCGTTCGGCGGCTTCGGCCGCTCGTTCGGCCGCGGCGGCCGCACGCTCTGCGGCTGCGGCGGCTTTGGCAGCAGCGTCAAGTTCGGGCTTCGGGGCGGGCGCGGCCTCAGGTACAGCCGCCGATGCGCCCGCGGCCTGATCGGGCACGGCTCCCGTTTCGATGGCAGCAGGCTTTGTTGGAGTCGGCCTTGGCTCAGACTTCGCAGCGTCTTGCTTGGGCTGGTCTTGTGGTTTTGCCGCAGCTTTCGGTGCTTCTTTTTTTACGGCGGGCTTCGAATTTGATGTCGACTGCGCCGGGGCCGCGCCGCCGCCTTCATCCCAGCAGACGTTGGCCGACGCCGTGCAGGTATGCTCATCGAACAAGATGAGATCGAGGAATAACTCGCACGTCACGTCCTTCTTGCCGACGGTATAATTCTTGATGCCGTTTTCTGCTGCCCATTTGGCGATGTGCTCGTCGAGCAGCCGCTTAGCGTCCTCGGTTGGACCCTCCTTGCCGTAGTCGTTCACCAGGAAGCCCATGCGCTTACACGCTGCGTCGGCGTCCGTGGCGAACATCGCTCCTGCCGACAGAACGGCACAGACGGCAAGGCAACTGCGAAGGACGGCACGCATGGTCATTTCTCTCCCCGACGAGATCTGCGGTTTGCTGCGCATCCGATCATGCGGATGTCGCCGTGCAGCCCTCTATAGCGGCCCATCGCCGGCACGACCAGACCAAGCGTTCAGTCTGTCGGTGAAAATTCGCGATTTGGAGATAACCCCATGCCCGCCGTCGGCCGACTTTGCGGCCACAGCGTCAATCCATCCGTCGCATTTGCTGAGCGCGGCCCGCCGCCCTCAGTTCATATACGGCGCATCTCCGCCACGCGGCGCGATGCCGGAGTCGAAAAAGAAACCGTGATCAAAAGGGCCTGACGTAGTCTGGCGATCCAGCTTCGGATCGCGCAGGCTGATCGCGGAACCATAGCGATTGCGGCCATCGCCGTAGGTGTTGATCGTATCTTCTTTCGAGTAGGAATAACCGCCGCGTCGCTCGACGTAGCCTTTGACGCGGGTTCCGCGATAATAGCTCGATTTCTTATGTCCACCGGCGATGACGGGCGGCTCGGATTTGGCGCGCGAGCCCGCCTCTGCGGGTTGGGAAATCAAGGCCGCCGTGCCGATCGCGATGACCGCCGCAGCAATGATGGAACAGATGGCGATCGCCCCTGTCAAAACCCCTAGGTCGCGGACTTTGCTGTGCATCTGATCCTCCATCTGTCTTATACTCTGACCGGAAACTGCAGACCGGGCCTCATCTCACAGAATTCTACGCGAGAATTCCTGACAGTTTCTTCCCATTTGCACCATGTCCGTGCAACCCCGTCGACACGGCAAGCGGGGCGACATGCCTCAGGCCGGCAGACGGGGCGTGACGAAACCGAGTGCGTGACAGAACAAAGTCGCTCGGTGCGAAGGTGTTTTTTCAAAGTCGCATGCGTGAGACAGTGCGCCTTTGTAATATGGCCATCACGGTTCGCGCATCACAGTTATCCGGCTGCACTGCAGAACATCGCACCAGCCGGAGCTCCGCAGACGCGAAACACAGGAGGACACAGCTATGGATCTCGTTCCACTTCTCATCCAGCTTGCCAGCGGCGCGGTGGGTGGCAATTTAGCCGGCGCAATTCTGAAGAATTTCAGCCTGGGCACACTTGGTAATTCCCTTGCCGGCATCGTCGGCGGGGGCCTTGGAGGCCAGTTGCTGGGCCCCGTATTGGGCGGTGCCTTGGCTGGTGGTGCGACTGGGCTCGATCCGATGGCGATCGTCAGTCAGGTCTTGAGCGGCGGCGCGGGCGGCGGCGTCGTGATGGTCATCATCGGCCTGCTTAAGCGTATGCTGGCGCGCTGACCGGCGGGCGGCGTTCGTCCGTGCGGTTGCCGACAAGAACCGGTTGGCCGGGCCGTGGGTAAATCTCACGGGCCGGCCAAAGATCGACGGCCCGCATGTTGACGAACGTCCGCAGAAGACTCGGGGATGGGAGCCAACGCGCCAGCGCGCGCGGTCCACCGAGCGCCCCGCTTACTCTTCGGGCCTGAGCTGCACGGCTTTTGGCCCTTTTCCGCGTTTGTCAGGTTCAGTTTCAAACGAGATGCGCATGCCCTCGGTCAGGTTCTGGAGTCCGGACTGCTGAAGCGCGGTGATGTGCACGAAGATGTCGTTGCCGCCATTGTCCGGCTTGATGAAACCGAACCCTTTCTGTTCATTGAAGAATTTCACAGTTCCCGATTGACGCATGTTGTAACTGCTCCTCGTCCCGACCGGCGTCGTACTGGCGCGCACACTCTCTGCCGCGACAGCTTGTCCCATGCGATCAAAATTTTCGCGCCAGCGCAAGGCGTAAGTCGTGTCCCGGGTCCGCCGGCGGGCGCTTCGGTCTGGCTTGCGGGCCGCCGAAAGGGTTCGAATGGGACGAGGGAAGTCTGACTACGCCCGCTCATTCCAACTCACGGTGAAGCGCGCGTCCTCGCCGTCACCCAGCCGATCGCGGAGGAACGGCCCTAGCACGCCGAGCTTATCGAAGAGCGTGTATGGCGGGTTAACCACGATCAGGCCAGACCCGGTCAATTGCCCCAGATCGCAGGCCCCCCGCACGGCCAGTTCGCAGCAGAGAGCTTTGGTTTCCGTGCGAGACATGATGCGCCGCTTAAACGGCTCGATCCCGAGGCGTCGTTTCAGTGGATACCACAGCAAAAAGGTTCCCGTTGCGAACCGTCGCAGGGCCTCGTCCAGACCCGCGATCATGCGATCGAGTTCGTCGCGCTGTTCAAATGGCGGATCGACCAGAACGACGGACCGTCTCTCAGGCGGCGGCAACAAAGACTTGAGGGCCGTGTAGCCATCCAGGTGCAAGACCTTGACTTGGCGATCGCGTGCAAATCGGCGAGCCAGGGTGGCATGGTCGTCGGGATGGAGTTCAGTTACGACGAGTTTGTCTTGTGGGCGTATGAGTTGGCGAGCGATCAGCGGACTACCGGGATAGGTAACGAGCGATGTTTCAGGATTGAGTTCGCGAACGACGTTGAGATAGGAGGCAAGCAAAGGCGCCACGTTCTGAGGGATCGGCGTGGCGAGCAAACGTGCAATGCCGTTTAGCCATTCGCCAGTCTTTTGCGCCTCCATCGACATCAACTGATAGAGTCCAACACCGGCATGGGTATCGATCACCCGGAACGGTGCGGGCTTAAGCTTCATATACTCAATGACGAGCGCCAGCACCGCGTGCTTCAGCACGTCGGCAAAATTCCCGGCATGGTAGGCGTGCCGATAGTTCATAGAGCTCCATGCGCAACCCTGGCATCAGACTCGCTTCAGCCTGCGTTCAACGCAGCGCTGGCGGCGCCCTCTCGGCCTCACCTGCCACACTGATGCGGGTTGAGTCACGCTCTTGCCTGTGCGGACATAACAGCCTAAGTGGCTGGAGCTTATGACTGCACCGCCAACCATCGCCATCGTCGGCCGGCCCAACGTGGGCAAATCCACGCTGTTTAATCGTTTGACCGGCACCCGGGCAGCACTCGTCTCCGATCTACCTGGCCTGACCCGCGATCGGCGCGTCGGCAGCGCCATGCTGGGCGGTCACGCAATGACTGTGACCGATACCGCCGGCTTAGAAGAAGCGCGCCGCGGTTCAATCGCTGACCGCATGCGCCAGCAGACGCTCACTGCGATTGAGGCAGCGGATCTCATTTTGTTTGTGATCGACGCACGCGATGGCGTGACGCCGGCCGACGAGGCCTTCGGTCGTATCGTGCGGGCCGCAGGGCGACCCGTCGTGCTGGTCGCCAACAAAAGCGAGGCGCGCGCGGCGACCGCTGGGGTCTACGAGTCCTTCAAGTTGGGATTAGGCGAGCCGGTCGCCATTTCAGCCGAGCACGGCGAAGGGTTAGGCGAATTGGAAGCGGATATTTTGGCCGCGCTCGGCTTGAAGCCAATGATCAAGCCTAAGGGGCGTCGCGCTGCCGACGCGGACAGCGAACCAGATCGGCCATCTGAGGAGGCCCATGCCACCAACGAGCGGCCGCTGCGTGTCGCTATCGTCGGGCGGCCGAATGCCGGAAAGTCGACGCTTGTGAACGCGTTGCTGGGCGAAGAGCGGATGATCACGGGGCCCGAACCGGGACTGACGCGTGACTCCGTTGCGAGCGATTTCGTCTGGAAGGGCCGCGCGATCCGCCTGTTCGATACCGCGGGACTACGGCGCAAAGCTAAGATAACGGATTTGGCCGAGAAGCTCTCCGCCTCCGATGCCGTTAGAGCCATACGTTTTGCAGAGGTCGTGGTGCTCCTTGTCGATGCGACATGCCCGCTCGAGCACCAGGATCTGACAATCGCCGATCTTGCCACGAGCGAAGGGCGCGCCCTCGTTGTCGCGGTCAACAAGTGGGATCTCGTTGCGGACAAGACGAGCCGTTTGTCGGAAATTCGCGAGTTGGTTGCCATGAGCTTGGCGCAGGTTCCGGGCGTCGCGGTGGTGCCGATTTCTGCGGCCGGAGAAAGCGGCCTCGATAAATTGATGGCGGCTGTCGTGAGAGCCGCGGAGATCTGGAATCGCCGTATTTCAACGGCGGATCTAAACCGCTGGCTTGCGGAAGCGCTCGAACGGCATGCGCCGCCCGCGGTAGCCGGCCGTCGCATTAAAATTCGCTATATCACCCAGCCCTCGACCCGGCCGCCGACGTTCGTCGCCTTCTCGTCGAAGCCCGCAAACCTTCCGAAATCGTATCTTAAATATCTAACGAACAGCCTGCGCGAGGCATTTGCCATGCCCGGGGTGCCGATCCGGCTCAACTTGCGCAAAGGCGAAAACCCTTACGACAAAGGCGGGCGGCGCCGGAAGTAAGGTGCGCCTCTGGCGGGTGCGTCGCTAGCGGTCGCCCCGATAGACAATGTCGAGACGTTCAATCCGAGGATCGTTGAGCTGTGGCAGAACGGGTTCGTCGGCCCACATCCCGACATCGACGTCCTCCTCCTCGAGCGGCTCCAACGGTTCGCGCACGATCCGGGCCGGCGGCGGCAGATGGGGCAGCACTTTCACGACTGTTCCCACGCCTGCTATGGATGCCAGATGGACGGCATGTTCGTTAAGCATGCGGAAGCAACCCGACGACGCTGCTTGGCCGATGGACTTGCGATCGTTTGTGCCGTGGATGCGATAGAGGGAGTTGCCCAGATACATCGCGACAGCGCCAAGCGGGTTCTTGATGCCACCGGTCATCTTCTCAGGCAACTTGGGGTCGCGTTGGCGCATTTCCTTGGGCGGATGCCAATCTGGCCACTCGGCAATTCGGCTAATTTTCTCCGTGCCGGACCAGGTAAAGCCGTCGCGGCCGACCGAGATCGGATAGGCATAGGCTTCGCCTTGACCCAGGGTGAAATACAGCCGCCGCTGACTGGTGTCGATGATGATTGTCCCGGGCTCTTCTACACCGTCGTAGGCAACGATTTCGGGTTCCTTGGGTTCGATGAACGGCCGCGCGCCGCCGGAGGCCACGCTCGGAGGCGGCGGGCCGCTGCGGGTGGGTGGCAAGGGTTCCTCGTTCCACCAAGGTGGCAATCGGTTCTGCCAGCGGCGGTCGGGCATGCGTTCAAAGCGGTCTGGCGCGGGTCGCGGCCTGTATTTCCTCAAGCGATCCGGCCGCTCGCCCCAGAGGCCCCATTGACCGAGTGATTGCGCCGTGGCGGGTAAGGGATCGATAGCGCTGGTGAGCATAAGGGCGCCGAGCCCTGCGATCAGTTTTGTCGTCTTACGCATCACGCGACCCAAAGATTGTCCCAGTCGTGGACCGAACTGCGGATCCCAATGGAACTCAACACATCCTGCCTGAACGGCAGATGACCAGAACCGAGTGCGTCATCTTGCGGGTGACATGGTAATGGGGGATGGCAAAACCAAGTCAGGCTCGAGGAATTCGTGGGGAATTTGGGAGGCTGGCAAAGGGACTGACTAACGGATCAACCACATCGCGCGGCTTGCCGACGGCTGTGGATCAAGGGCATGTTTCCGCCATGGCCTGGAGGGCCTGGGTGAGGCCGGTGAGAGAATAGACGTCCGTCGTGGTCGTGCCACGCTCCGACGTCGCCTCAACGACCGCCTTGGCACCCTTTTTCAACGCCTCGAGCAATTTGAGCTCTTCTGTTGCATTCGCCACGTAGGCGCGTTCATCCTTTGCGAACAGCTTGAAGGTTTCCTTGCCGACGGCCACCTCGACGGTGCTGCCCTTCTTGATCGGATAGCCGAGCTTTACGCTCACCTCCGAGCGCACGCCGTCCTTTGGCCAGGCGGAGATGTAAAATAGCATGGTTGCGCGATTGGCTGTCGCAGGTTTTTTCTCCTCAGGCGCCGCAGCAACGAAGCAGAGTTGCGATGCGCCCGCTGCGGTGGTGTAGAGGCTCCAGGCGCCGAACGTGCCGCTTACGCTCGCACCTTGTGCGGCGGCAGCCGTCGTCATCGCACTGAGGACAGCAGCGCGGCTGAAGGAGCTCCACGCGCGGTGCGTCTTCGAGAGGATGGGTAAGGCTCGGCTCATCATCGCGGGATTCTCGTTCTGCAGAAGAGGAAAAGTCATTCCGGTGCATCACATTGCGCGATGGCGCATCCCAGCGTGGCGCTTTGAGCGTCGTTCCGGCTGGGACCCTATCGTCATGCGCGTCCGCTGGCCTGGCCGCCGCCTGAAAACTTGTCGTAGCGCCTGCGGGCCGTCGGAGTGGCCGGACCGCCTTCGTGTAATGGTCGATCCGCGAAACGCGCCAAGCTCGTGACCCGATCATACATGACGATGGCGCCCGCGATCGCGACATTGACGCAGAAGGATGTCGGGATCTTGACCACATAATCGCACCGCGCAAGTAACGGCGCGGAGAGCGTACCCATCTCCGGCCCCAGCACATAGGCCGCCTGCATAGGATGCCGAAAACTCGGCAGGTCGATGGCATCATCCACCAATTCGATCCCCACAAGCTTGGCGCCTTGCGGCAGAATGAGCTCGTCGACCGAGCGCCAGTTGTAATGCGGCACATGCGCTTGGCTCTTGGAGGTGTCGGCGTGTGCTTCGAGAGCCTTGTAGGTCGCACCAACCGTGAAGGTGAAGCTTGCGCCGAAGGCGTGGGCCGATCGCATCAGATTGCCGAGATTGAGCGCCTTCGACATCCGCTCTGCGCCGATAGCGAAATAGCCGCGCGGACGGGGCGGCCAGGACGGTCGCGGCGGAGAGAGTGACGCGGGGGGATCGGCTGGTTTTTTGGACATCGCCGGTGATACCGTCCGAGTTCGGGGCTTGTCATCTGAGAGAAAAGTCGCCACGAGGAACGGGTTTTGCTGGCAGGACGGCGCAACGCGCACCAAGATCAAGACGGCCAGCGCCTCAGGACCAGGAGATTTCACATGCGGGCGGTGCTGTGCAAGCGCCTCGATGGGCCGGACGGCCTCGTACTTGAAGAAATCCAACCACCAGAACCGGCCAGAGGTGAAGTGAAAATCGCGGTGCGCGCGGCCGCCTTGAATTTTTTCGACACGCTCATCACGCGCGGCCGTTACCAGTCGAAACCGGATCTGCCGTTCTCGCCGGGAGGTGAGGTCGCCGGCGTTGTCGCACAGCTTGGAACGGGCGTTACGGGCGTGCGCGAGGGCGACCGCGTCGCAGCCTACGTCGGCTGGGGCGGCGTGCGGGAGCAGGTGGTCGTGGACGCGAATGCGGTCATTCCAATTCCAGACGGCGTATCTGATGAGGCCGCCGCTGGCGTCTCCATCACGTACGGCACCGCTATCCATGCGTTGCGCGACCGCGCGAGCATGAAGCCCAGTGAGACGGTCGCCGTGCTGGGTGCGGCCGGCGGGGCGGGGCAGGCCGCAATCGAGATCGGGAAAATGCTCGGGGCGCGCGTGATTGCTGTCGCTTCGACCGAGGACAAACTTGCCATCTGTCGCCAATTTGGGGCCGATGCAACCATCCTGTATCCTGGTTCTGACTTGAAGGCAGCGCTGCGCGCCGCTGCCGGGGAAGCCGGCCTCGATATCGTGTACGACTGCGTGGGAGGGGAGGCCGCTGAGCCCGCGTTACGTGCGCTCGCCTGGAACGGGCGCTATCTCGTTGTCGGATTTGCTTCGGGAGACATTCCCAAGTTCCCGCTCAATTTGTTGCTGGTCAAAGGCGTCTCGGCGATCGGCGTGTTCTGGGGCGAA
>JAKALI010000857.1 GCA_021813195.1 Pseudomonadota bacterium | reverse complement strand
CTGCATCGCGACGTGGAATTCCGACGCCGCGAACATCGCGCAGGGCAAGGGTGTTCCGCCGGCTGGCGCGCTTGTCACCGTGGCACGGAAATATGGCTACGAAGGCGCAACGCGCGCGGATCACGATCCCGAGGTACTGTTCGGCCCCGTTGTCGGTGTTGCCGTGGATGTCGGGCACGATGGTTTTGAAGATGCGCCCGCTTCCGAGCTGCGCAAAGCACAAGTGATCGTCCTGCGCGATGAGGCGATGCAGGACACGGCAACGGCGCCCGAGATGCTGGTTGACGGGCTGTTGCCGCGCAATGGCACGGCTGGGTGGGCCGGTCGATACGAGTCCGGCAAGGGCCTTGTCATCACTGATCTTGCTCTCTCTGTTGCCACGGGAAAGCCGTTCCTCAACCAGTTCCCCGTGAAGCGGACGGGTTCCGTTGCCTATCTTACGCCCGAGGGCCTCCCCGGCATCGAAACACTACGCCGTCCGGGATGGCGCATCGCGCGCGGTATTCCTGATCGCCAGAAAATTCCGTTTTACACATATCGGGAAGTCCCAACGGTCGTGAGCGGCAAGGCTGGGATCGAGCCGTTCTATGACGCAATCCGCAAGCTCGAAGTCCCGCCTGCGCTTGTGATCATCGATCCGCTTTCCGCGGCGATGTTGGGGCTCAAGCAGAACGACAACGACGACGCGACCCGATACGACAAGGAACTGGCGCGGCCGCTTGCCGACGCTCTCGGCTGCTTGGTGCTGACGGTCGCACATACTGGCAAGGATGGCGACAAAGGCTTGCGCGGTGCATCTGCGTTCGGCGCGGACTTCGACGCCGTGTGGTTGCAGGAACGCAGCCCCAAAGACGAGGAGCCGCCCCGCGTCCGGATATGGAAGGACAAGGCCAAGGACTTTGAGCCCATGCCGGCGTTCGGCGCCAAGGGCGAACTCGTGTTCATACCGCCCATAGGCAAGTCATGCCCCGTGATGAACTACGCACCGCCCGAGGATGCGCACGAGACAGCCCGCAAGGTCGTCAGGCGGGTAGTGGAGTTGGAGACGGAAGCCGTCGCCGCGCTGGCGCGCCTTGGCGCCTATCCAGGCGGCGCGAACGCATGGGACGAACGGAAAGTCATCGGCGGCAAACCTACGCGCGAGGTCGCCTTGGAAATTCTCCGCGCCCGCACCGGCCAGGAACCCGCGAAAGCCGAAGTCGATGGGCTGGTGGCGATCCTCAACCGGGATGCTCGGGAGAAGAATGGCAAGGCCGGGCCGCTACAGCCCTTCATCGTCAGCCGTCAGCCGCAGATCGCATGGGCGCTGCCCAACGCACCGGACGCGCTGGACGGGGCCGGCGATGGGGAGGAATTCTGATGCTCGGCCGCCCCCAAAACCCCTCGAACAAAGTGCTCGAACATGCCCGTCGTGTTCGAGGGTTTGTTCGAGCTATGCGCCAAAATGTTCGGGCAGATGTTCGAGGCGTTCTGTTCGAGCAGAAATGCGAGTCAGGTCAATATGTTGAGCTATGCTCGAACAATTGCTCGAACATGTTCGAGGTCGATGTTCGAGCGCAGCCAATACTGCTCGAACAACCCGTCAGCAGCCCGAAGGGCTGCGGACTTGTTCGAGTGAGGCCAAGGTCATCTTGTTCCACCCCCCTAGTCGCCGACTATTGGGGACGGATTGCTAACCTGGGTGAACAATGCCGCCGACGTTTTCGCGGCAGACACCCCCTCGCGCCATCACCCTGTGATCGGCCCAATCAATTTTCGTGTTGTGCTCACGTTGAGCATAAATCGGTTCGGCCGGCTGCCATTCGCCGGCCGGAAGCTCGCCGCTGCCTCCAACAGCGGGCGAGCACTGCGCCGGGGCGGCCAGCCTTCCCCCGTCCCGGCGCACCTATCCCGCACGCATCGCTCCCTGCGGCCGGCGTTGTGTTGCGTTCCGTTGAAGCCTGCCGCGTGGAGTTGAACGACAATGAGCATCGTTGAGACATTGACCAAGGGCCGCGTGGGACGCCCAGCGTCTCCCAAGCCGCAGTACACCGAACCACAGGCGCCGAAGATCGCCGGCAAGCTGGTGATGGCGGAGGAAGCCCTTGAAACGGCCCGTGCGGCCTTTGCGCAGGCCGCCTACGCCAATTCCGTGGGCGAGGGCGATGTCCTAGCCCTGGAAGACGCCCAGCGAGTCCTGGCGGACGCTGAGCGGCACGTTGAAACCCTTCGCGCTGCCCACGCGGTCGCTCTGCGCCAGGACGACGCGCACCTGGACGGGCAGCGCCAAGCCCTGCGGCAGTCGCAGCTCGAAGCCTTGCGCAAACACCTTCACGCCCGCGACGCCGCGGCGAAGGATTTGAGCGAGGCGCTGGCGAAAGCCGGAGCGGCGTATCGGGCGTTACAGGACAAGACCAGCAAGGCACTGGCGGCCTGCCCGGTGGGAGCTGAGTGGCCCGCGCGCGCCGAGTTTACGGCCGGCCATATCGAACGCCTTGTCGCCGCGGAGATGCACCGCGTTAGCGCCGGCCCGGACGGGAAGGGCGCACTACCCGGCGCGGCCACCGATCCGATGCACCGCCACAACGCGGAGGCGCTAAGGCCGCTATCGGAGGTCATTTCGCAAGCGTCGGCCTTCGCAACCGAAAAGCTGACAGCATTCGTGCGCGGGGATCGCTAAACAGTATGAGGTTCGTTTGCACGATCCCTGATATTGCGCACGGTTCCGTCGCTGAGGTCGAAGCGGGCCGCGATGGCGCGCAGGCTTTCCTCGCCCTTGTCGATGGC
>JAKALI010000856.1 GCA_021813195.1 Pseudomonadota bacterium | reverse complement strand
GGAGATTTCGCCAGCGACAGCTTCATCGTTTTCTCAACCTGGTGCTGGATCAACGCCCAGGTTCAGACGGGCGACGCTCCCGCTTACCATTACAAGCTCGACCTCGCTCCGCCCGCAGACAAGTTCCACCCGGCCGGCTCAGGGGCCTTCCACTCCGACGATATTGAGTATGTTTTCGGTACACTCGACTCGCGGATCGATGCCAAGATTCGTCCTGAGGACTATAAATTGTCGAACGAAATCGGTGAGTACTGGACCAACTTTGCCCGGACCGGCAATCCGAACGGCGCAGGTCTTCCAAACTGGCCGACGTATGGCCCGGCAGATCACTGGCAGACCATGCATCTGAATACCGTCTCAGCAGCGCGACCGGAAAAGCACCGCGCCCGCTACGAATTTTTACTGCAGGTTTGGGGCAAGCCCTCAAAGTAACTCGAAGCACCGTGCGGACTGGAGCTAGCGGACTGTTCCCTCCGCGCGATCACTTCTCGTCTGCACGGAACATCGTCCATGGTCCAGCAATCATGTCTTTCAATATCGGCGCTTCCCACGCGTACTCAGGATGTGCCTTCAGGAAGGGCTTGACGTAGAAGTTCTCGCCACATGGATGCCCGGCCCTCGCAACGAACTTCATCTTCGCTGCCATGTCGCTATCCGTTGCCTTGCCCTGGACGGCCCCGCCAGGATAATACGGACCCCACCCCCATATCGGCACGCCTCGTCTGGCGACATCCACATGGCCGCAAAGCGAGCGCTGATCCGCCCTGACCTTGTGCAGATAGGAGTCATAGTGATCGGAGAGAAACTTCTCCGCCAAGGGCACGTCGATGCGGCCCTTGTACTGCTTCATTAATTGCCGCCATCGAACATGCCGCGCATTGGGGGACGATGACATGTCGTTCGGGTCGTAGCCAACGGTTTCGTCTTTGATGAGTGCGGGATCGCGCGGAAAATTTGAACTTACAAAATAGCCGTTCTTCGTCCGCCATAGCGGCGTGTGTTTCAGGCCAAGCTCCAGATACGCGATTTCGCCGGTCTTGCGGTCGCCAATGAGCCAGTCATTGGCATAGCCGCCGTTGTTGCCCTTGCGCATGATCGCGACATATTGGTCGATGGAGTCGGCATACTGCAACGCCTTTCGCGAGCGCACAAATTCGGGAATCCCATCCGAGTCCCAACCGACAAATCCGCTGATGGTGGTTTCTGTCACCATGATGCCCGCGCTATTTATACCGAAATCGTCGTCGCTGGTGATGACACCCGGGGCACCATCCATCAGGATGTGGTACCCGTGAGTGGGCTGAATATCAAAAACAATGACCCAGCGCTCGCCCTCGGCATACGACGTCCAGTTGTTGTGCGCAATCACGATCTTGCCATCTTTTGTGTAGCTGCCGGTTGCGATGAAAGCGCTGCAGTTCCCCGGCGCCTTGGGAATGTGCGACGCATGGATCGATCGAAGATGCTGGTCAAGCCATGGGACGTAGTACTCCGTGAGCTCGATGTAGCCGTTCATGGCCACGATGTCCCACAGATCAAGATCGATGCCTCGCTGCTTGACGCCCGTGGCTATGCCCCGCAGTTCCGCTCGATATTCAGCATCGATGTGAGGCCACAGAATCTTGCGCCCCGCTTCACGATAGAACTCCCAATCGCGATGCGTCGTATGCTCCGCTTCCACCTTGAGCACATGCTCATAGTCGGCAATTTCCGGAGCCAGCAAATAGCCGTGCTGAAAGCCAATCTGCTCCGGGCTTCCCTGCAAGTGAACATAGGTCCATCCGCCGCGTTCAAAACGGTACGCACCGGCAAGTCGCGGATCCTTGTTCCCTGTCGGCTTTCCGGCAGGGAAGGGCGCGGCAAAGGCCACCGTGGATACGACGAGGGGAAAGAGGGCAATAGCGCGAAGCAATCTGGCCAACATGCAAGGCAAACCCCGCTTGTGAACTGAAAACACGTTGGGATGACTATAGCGCACAGACGCAAGTCTGGTGCAGCGCCCCTGCAGTGCGCGGGTCAGCGCTTCTTTTTCGCGGGCTTGGTGCTTTTGGACGCGACGGACCGGCTAGTCTTTTGCGCAGCAGCCTTCACGGCCTTTTTGAGAGCGGGTTTGGCAACCGGCTTCTTCGCCGTTTTGCTCGCGGGCTTTTTGGCGGGCTTGGCCGCTGGTTTTGCAGGAGCCTTCTTCTTAGCCGCGGGCGCCTTGGATCGAACCTCTTCCTTTCCCGGCGCAGCAATTGCGCGCTTGGCCACCGCAGGAGCCTTCTTTTGCCCAGCCACCTTCGACGCCGGGGCTGCCTTGGGGACATCAACCTTTGCAGGCGAAACGGGCGGCACGCTCGGCGATGCTTTCGCAGCTCTACCCTTCACTGGCGGTGCTTTTCCTGCCTTCTTCGGCAGCGGAATTTCCTCGACTTCATCCGGTTCATCCCGGAGTTCATCGTCCTCTAGATCACCCTCGTGGATTTCTTCTGCCTCGTGCTCCTCTTCCTCTTCAACAATCTTGGTGCGTTTGGCGCGGGTGCGACGAATGCTGACCGGTGGAGGAGGCGCGGGCGGCGAATGTGGCTCAAGGAAGGCGCGCATCTCTTCTTCCGTGCTCAGCTTGCCATCCATGAGCGCAAAGAAAATCTCCTGGACCAGTTCCTGATATCCCGGCAGGTCCGGCGTGATTCGCATTTCCAGCATGAGCGTTGTCGGAATTTTCTGACGAGCTTCCGGCCACACCGTCAAGAAGTTCTTAAATTTATTCTGAACCGGAGCGATTTTG
>JAKALI010000057.1 GCA_021813195.1 Pseudomonadota bacterium | reverse complement strand
CTCCCAGCTCAAGTCCAAGGTGGCCGATCTGCGCAAGACAGGTTGCGCCTACTGCTGATCATAGCGGGCCGAACCGACCACCGACAACTTAGCGACTTCAGCTGCCCTTTCGTTGCTCTGCGAAAGCTGCTAGACGCCAAAGTCGGCACATCGATCCGACGACCGGGGAGCCCCCCGCGCTGCGGCATTGATGTGCCGCTTGCGGTGTCCCGTTAAGCGCCGCCGGAAAATCTCCTCCCCGCAACCCCGTCGCGCGGTGACATGTCCAAGCCCGTCTATATCTTGAACGGACCGAACCTGAACCTGCTCGGTCAGCGGGAGCCCGCCATCTATGGAACCGCGACGTTGGCCGACCTCGAAGCGCGCGCCCGCGCGCGGGCGCGGCTCCATGGCCTCGAGATTGTCTTCCGGCAGAGCAACAGCGAGGCGGAACTGATCGGCTGGGTGCAAGAGGCGCGCAGCTCTGCATCAGCGTTGGTCGTCAATGCGGCCGGGCTGACTCACACCTCGATTGCGTTGCTGGACGCGCTTCAGGCCAGCGAATTGCCGGTTGTGGAAGTCCATCTATCGAATATTTTCCGTCGTGAAGATTTCCGGCAGCATTCTTTTGTGTCGCTGGCCGCGACGGGGGTGATCTGCGGTTTGGGCGCCAATGGCTACGAGTTGGCAGTGGAGGCCGTGGCCAACCTTATCGGGGCGAAGCCGAAATCGTGAGTTCAAAGAGCGGCAAGAAGAAGCGCGGCAAGACGGTACTCATGAAGGAGGCCGGAGCGCCGAAGAAGGTGAGACATGACATGACGGCTAAGGATCATGGTGACGAGCCGAGCCACGAACAAAAGCTCATTCGGGAGCTTGCGGAACTGCTGAACGAGACCGGTCTCACGGAGATCGAGATCGAAAAGGACGGGCTCAAGATTCGTGTGGCGCGCAAGATCCAGGTCGCAGCTCAAGCCGTCGCGGCGGCTCCCCCCGCCCCGGCCGCATCGGCACCCGCCGCTTCGGCAGCGAGCGCGGCGGCGTCCTCGGGCTCAGGATCTGATCCAAGCCGCCATCCCGGAGCCGTTAAGTCGCCCATGGTGGGAACGGCCTATCGGTCGCCAGAGCCATCTGCGCCACCGTTTGTTGAAGTAGGCTCGCGCGTTCAGCAGGGGGATACGCTGCTCATCATTGAGGCGATGAAGACGATGAACCAGATCCCAGCCCCGCGTTCAGGCACGGTGACGGCGATCTTCTTCGAGAACGGGCAGCCCGTCGAGTTCGGCGAGGTGCTGGCGATCATCGAATAACAGGGAGAGCGGGCTGGAGCGCGTCAAGGTTTGAGACCTCGAGAGGCTGAGAATCCAGCCGGGCGCACCGCGGCCTCAGAGACATAACGAGATGTTCGATAAGGTCTTGATCGCCAACCGGGGTGAAATCGCGCTACGCATCCAGCGTGCGTGTAAGGAACTAGGTATCGCGACGGTCGCGGTGCACTCGACCGCCGATGCCGATGCCATGCATGTCCGTCTCGCGGATGAAAGTGTGTGCATCGGGCCGCCGACATCGACCGACAGTTATCTCAACATCCCAAGGCTGCTTGCAGCCTGCGAGATCACGGGCGCAGATGCGGTCCATCCGGGCTACGGCTTCCTTTCGGAGAACGCCCGTTTTGCGGAAATCTTGGAAGAGCACAACATCACCTTCATTGGCCCGACGTCGGAACACATCCGCATCATGGGCGACAAGATCGAAGCGAAAGAAACCGCGAAACGCCTCGGTATCCCAGTTGTTCCCGGCTCCGACGGTGCCGTGACGTCGGAAGCGGAAGCGCTCAAAGTTGCCAAAGGGATGGGCTTTCCCGTCCTCATCAAGGCGACGGCGGGGGGCGGTGGACGAGGCATGAAAGTCGCCCAGAACGAGAGTGATCTCGGGATTGCCTATTCAACCGCGCGTGCAGAGGCCAAAGCCGCCTTCGGCAACGACAGCGTCTATATCGAAAAATACCTGACGAAGCCGCGCCATATCGAGATACAGGTCTTCGGGGATGGGAAGGGTAATGCGGTCCACCTCGGCGAGCGCGACTGTTCCCTGCAGCGGCGTCATCAGAAGGTGTTCGAGGAAGCCCCATCCCCGGCCATCAATGAGACGGCGCGCGCCAAGATCGGCGAGACTGTCGCCAACGCCATGCGCCAGATCAAGTACCGCGGGGCCGGAACGGTTGAGTTCCTCTACGAGGATGGCGCGTTCTATTTTATCGAGATGAACACACGCATCCAAGTCGAGCACCCCGTTACGGAGGCGATCACAGGTATCGATCTCGTGCTGGAGCAGATCCGGGTTGCGGCTGGTGCTCCATTGTCCTTCCGCCAGGAGGACATCACGTTTTCTGGCCACGCGATTGAGTGCCGCATCAACGCTGAAAACCCGCGCACGTTCCGTCCCTCGCCCGGTCAGATCACCTACTGGCATCCGCCTGGCGGCTTAGGTGTACGGGTCGACAGCGGCGCTTACCAAGGCTACCGCATCCCACCCTATTACGACAGCCTCATCGGCAAGCTCATCGTTCACGGAAAGAACCGGAATGAGTGTCTCATGCGGCTGCGGCGGGCTCTGTCGGAGTTTGTGATCGACGGCGTGGAGACGACCATTCCACTTTTTCACGAGCTTGTGCGCCACCCGGATGTCGTCGACGGCCTCTATGACATCCACTGGCTCGAGAAATATCTCGGCAAGAGCTGATTTAGTCCACTGTACGTTGTCCGAGGTCGTACGTGCGGCCTTGGCTCTAGCTCTGTCCTGGTGGGCCCAGTCTCGCTCTTTGCGCGAAATCCTCGTACATTGAGGGCATGACGAGACGAGGTTCGTGCCAAGGGGATCGGCTGCCACGGTGACGTCCCGCGACGACATCATGATCGAGATCACGCCGCAGGTTCTGCTCAAGGCCTACGCCTGCGGGATTTTCCCCATGGCCGAGAGTGCGGATGATCCGGCACTTTATTGGATCGAGCCGCAATTTCGCGGCGTCCTGCCGCTCGATAGCATGCACGTTCCCAAGCGCTTGGAACGCACGGTGCGCACGACACCGCTTCAGGTTCGTATTGATAATGATTTCGAAGGCGTGATCGAGGGGTGTGCTGCAAGCCGGCCCGGACGCCGCTCGACCTGGATCAATCGCCGGATTCGCAATCTCTACCGGGAACTTTTCGATCTAGGCTATTGCCATACGGTCGAAGTCTGGGATGGCGAGCGCTTGGTCGGCGGGCTGTATGGGGTTGCCCTCAAGGCCGCGTTTTTCGGCGAGAGCATGTTTTCCATCGAACGCGATGCGTCCAAGATCGCGCTCGTGCATTTGGCCGCTCGGCTGATCCACGGCGGCTTTCGCTTACTCGACACGCAATTCGTGACCGATCATTTGCGCCAGTTCGGTACCCAGGAAATTGAGCGGCCTGTTTTTCAGCGCCTGTTGGAGGAAGCGCTTTCGGCAGATGCTGATTTCAAAGCGCTGACTTCATCCGATCCGATCACCGTTTTGCGCATCCTTGCGCAGGCGCGACGCGTGCCCTGATCGAGTAATTTGCTCCTATTCGGTTCAATGTTCCGACTGGAACATCGCATCCTGCTCTTTCATGTCAGTCTTCTCGACATGGCGGGTGCGTGTCACGACTGGCGCGCATCTTGAGCCCGAGACCAGCCAGCGAGTTCCACGTCGTTGGAGCTTTGTTTGGCTATCTGACGGAGTAGGAAAGATGCGAACGCATGTCGTTGGTGCGGCGGCTGCCGCGTTGATCGCCACGGTAACGGTTGCCGGCGTGGGCTTGGCCTCTGCGCCCGCCGAGGCTGGTGGACCAAAGAAGAAAAGCGGCGTGACCATCATCATTGGTGGCGGCGGATATGGTTCCGGCTACGGCTACGGGCCCGGTGGCGGCTGCGGCTGGTATCACTGGAAGTGGAAGGCGACTGGAAATCCCAAGTGGTTCGAACGTTGGTACGCTTGCCGCTATGGCTATTGATGCGGGCGATCCTATCGGCCCGTGTGAGGTCCCCGGCTCCGCTCGCCGGGCCGCGCTCCCCCGGTTCCCCGCCGGGGGAGCGATTTCATGGGGTCGGCGATGAAATGTTACCATAAGGTTTGTGGCGGTGGCGAACTTGGCGGGCCTCATCCATCCTGGTACGAGCTACGGCGAGATCCGCATTCGTACAGGATTTTGCGATGTCGACCTTCGTGATCGCTCAGCGGTTCAGCCGCGTGATGTCCCTCCTCCTTACCGCCTGCACGATGTTCGCGTGTGTCGCTGACGCACATCACACCTACGTCACAAAGTATGACAGCGCTAAGCTCATCACCCTATCGGGCACTGTGGGATCGGTGATGTTCTCCAACCCGCACATTTTTTTCGAGCTTGAGACCGCCAGCGGAACCTGGACGATCGAGACCGAAAGCCTCACGGTGGCCAAGACCAAAAGACTGACGACCGAGCACTTAAAGAGCGGCGCGAAGGCGAAAGTAACCGGCTGGCCCGCACGCAGTGGTGCGCAGGAGCTTGGGCTCAGTACGATATCGTTTAGCGGCGGTCCAACGGTGCACATGCGTGGCACCGCGCGTTAGCATCGGACATTGAGCGCGCGAGGTTAAGAGTGCCGGACGTTTACACGAACATCCTCGAAGTCCTGGCGGCAAGCGACGTGGCGATATTCGTGCGCGAGAGCCTGTGGGTCTACCCTGTGCTCGAGACACTGCACGTGATCGGGCTTGCCCTGATATTCGGGCCGATTTTCATCTTCGATTTGCGACTTTTGGGTGTGACGCCCGGCTTGCCGCTCGATTTATTGACCCGACATATCCTGCCGTGGGTCTGGGGCGGCTTTGCCTTGAACATGACGAGCGGCCTCTTGATGTTTGTCTCCGATGCGGTCGACTTCGCGTCCAATCCCGCGCTGTCTGCGAAACTCGCGCTCCTGGCACTGGCTGGCCTCAACGCCGCGTATTTTCAAATGCAGATCTATCCCCAATCAGCCAGCTGGAATTCCTCTGCGGACATTCCTGTGCGTGCCCGCTTCACAGCAGCACTGTCGATTTTCGTATGGCTCGGGGTCATTACGGCAGGTCGATTGATGGCGTACGTGGCCTAGGAAACTGCGTGCGGACGAACGAGCGAAGTGGTTTGTCCCTGTACCTTTGGGAACAGCCGTCGTTTGCGGATGCTGGCATTGTCCGTCGCATCGAGAGTGCACTGCGGCCTCCCTTCCTCCCCCGCTGTACTTTGGATGCTCCCCCCCCCCCGCCGGGCCCTCCTCCCCCGGGGTCCGGCCCTCGCGTGCCCCTCGGGTTGTCCCCGCCCGAGGGGCCTTTTGGGTCCGTCGTCTGGGATCACAACCCCGCGACACCGGGCGCAACCGTCGGAGGATCAAGCGGATCGGAAAGACGCTCGGGCTGCTCCATCGATACGAGGAGTTCGATGGCGCGATCGGCGGCGTCTTGGAAGGGCTCGAGTACGAGATCGGCACCGGCAGACTTCAGGCGCGCTGAATCCGAATGGCGGCGGCTGCGCACGGCGATGCGGCCCGTGTAGCCCGCCGTGCGTAACGCCCCGATCACGGCCAAACGCACGTCTTCGTGCGTCACACCGGCGTCGTGATCATCGACGGCCGAAACCACCCACACGGCATCTTGCAGCGGCAAGGTGGTCAGAAACTCAGCATCGCTGGCGTCGCCGTAGATGGCGTGACCTCCCCGCTTGCGCCAGTCACGCACGGCGAGCGGATTGAAATCCACACACAACAGGTATGCCCCTCGCTTCTGTAAGCGCTGCGCGAGGGCGGTTCCATACTGCCCGAGACCAAACAGGATCACGTCATACGCCCGTGGTGTCTCATGAGCGTTCTCGTCCTGCTCGCGAACGGGATTGCGGCGCTCGAACGGCCACAACATTGGTTCGAGCACGCTGTAGAGCTGGTGCGAATAGGTGATCATGTAGGTTGAGGCCGCAATCGTGATCAGGCCCACCAAGGTGACGAGACCCAGCGCGTCGTTGTCGACATGGCCGAGTGTGACGCCCATCGCCATGAAGATGAGCGAAAACTCGCTGATCTGCGCGACTGTCAGCCCTGCCAGGAAGCCTGTACGCTTGCGGTAGCCCATCGCGCCCATGATCGCCATGACGATCAGCGGATTACCGATGAGCACGAACAGTGACAACACCACGGCCGGAACGAGGTTGCCCGGACCCGTCGCCAATTGAAGTTTGGAGCCGAGCGCGATGAAGAAAAAGAGTAGCAAAAAATCGCGCAGGGGAGCGAGCCGAGCCGCCAGCGACTCTCTATAAGGTGTCGATGCCAGAGAGACGCCCGCCAGAAGTCCGCCAAGCTCTTTTCCGAAGCCCAGATAGCCACCAACCGCTGCGAATACGGCGGCTTGAGCCACCGCGAACAAAAGCAGGAGCTCCGGTGCGCGCGCAAGTCGTTCCGTGAGGGGACCAGCGACATAGCGCACGAAGAAGAGAACGCCGGCAACCATCAGGATGCCATAACTCAAGACACGTATGATGTCGCCCAGGGAAGCGTCTGTCTGAGCTCCAATCCCGATGGCCGACAACGCGATCATCGCGATGACGACCACGATGTCCTGGACGATCAGAAAGCCGAGTGCGATCTGACCGTGCAACGCTCCAGTTTCGCGTTTGTCCGACAGAAGTTTGACGATGATGATTGTGCTTGAAAACGTCAGCGCGACCGCGATGTAGAGGCTTGGGACATGATCGAAGCCGAGGGCCAGACAGATGAGATACCCAAACCCGGCCGTGAACAGCACCTGTCCGAGGCCCGTCGTCAGCGCTACGGTTCCCAACGAGCGAATGAGCTTGATGTCGAGTTTAAGGCCGACCAGAAAGAGCAGCAAGGCGATGCCGAGTTCTGAGAGCACCGCGATCTTTTCGCTGGAACGTACGAGCTCCAGTCCAGATGGACCGGCTATGATCCCAACGGCAATGAAACTCACGATCAGCGGTTGGCGCAACACGTGGCCGATCAACCCCACCGTTGCCGCTAGCGCGAGCAGTGCGGTAATCTCGAAAAAAAGTGATTGGGAGATCAGGTCGGTCATTACGCCGCGCACCAGACATCCGATTGCGTGTATGAATCTGACAACGAATGTCGGGCGGCATGTGAGGGTTGTCCAGCCCAATCGAGAGGCATCGTGCGCAGTGTATAAGCACGCGCGCACCATTCAGTACCTCCCGTACGGCTCCGCATCAAAAAATCTGAGGCAGGCGTGACATCGGGCAAAAACTTGGTCGCGACCGGCGGTCTCACCACGGAAGATCCAGATGCTTTCCGTGCGCTCTTAGCGCCTGGTCAGCGGCTCATTGGCATCGATGCCGGGACCAAGACCCTGGGCTTGGCGCTTTCGGACGTGTCACGCCGCGTCGCCTCCGCGCTGCAGACGATTCGGCGAACCAAATTCTCAGCCGACGTGCAAACGCTTTCGACGCTCATCGCCGAGCATGGTGTTGGAGGTCTTGTGCTGGGTTTGCCGCGTAACCTCGATGGTCGCGAGGGCCCACGCGCTCAGGCAACCCGAGCGCTCGCGCGCAATCTCAACACGGTAATGCCGCTACCGATTCTCTTGTGGGACGAGCGGTGGTCGACGGCCGAAGCGGAACGGATGTTGATTGATGCGGATCAGACCCGCAAGCGGCGCGCTGAGGTGATCGATAAACTGGCCGCAACGATCATCCTGCAAGGCGCGCTCGATCGCATGCGCCGGGAGTGCTAACAGCGTTGGCACGCGGGCCCAAAAGGGCATCCAGGGTCGTCTCCAGAGCGTCAATCCATGACGGCAGCTCAAGTCCATGGACAGCCGCGAGCTTGGCGGTCGCAAGCCGCGTATCAGCCGGTCTGCGCGCGCGGGTCGGGTAACCGGACGAGGGTATTGCTTCGACGGACACGTGAGGTGCACCGCGGCGAGCCGCACCGTCCATGATCGCACGGGCGAAGTCGCACCACGTTGCGGAGCCGGCGTTGACGGCGTGGAACGTCCCAAAGAGCGGGCTTCCGGCTTCCGCCTCGACACAGCGTGCCACGATGTCGGTGATGGCATCGGCAAGATCGGCTGTAGATGTCGGACACCCCATTTGGTCAGCGACAACCTTGAGGGCTGGACGCTCGGCTGCCAGCCGCAGGATGGTTTTTACGAAATTTCTGGCGTGCGGACTGAAGACCCACGCCGTGCGCAGGATGATGTGGCGCGGATTGGCGGCGGCGACCTCGTATTCGCCGGCGAGTTTGCTCGCCCCATAAACCCCGAGGGGCTTGGGCGGATCGTCCTCGGTGTAGGGTGAGCCCTTTGCGCCGTCGAACACGTAGTCCGTTGAGATGTGAACAATTGGGGCCTCGAGCTGGGCGGCTATTGTTGCCATTTCACCCGCCGCTTGCGCATTAATCGCATGGGCGCGCTCAGGTTCATCTTCAGCCCGGTCGACAGCGGTGTAGGCGGCGGCATTGACCACAAGCTGCGGGGCCATCTCCCGGAGCGTGGCGGCGAGTGTTCCGGCGACAGCGAGGTCGTACCGAACACGTTCTGGAATGAGAACGTGATGTCCTGCCGCGCGCAGCGACCGACGCAATTCTTGGCCCAGTTGACCGGATGCGCCAATAAGCGCGATGCGTAACTTTCCCGTCATCGGCGCATCCCAGCGCGCAGAGCTTCCGTCGCCTGTGTGATCTGATGCTCAAGCGAGTTTCCGGCGTCCGCAATCAGCCCCAATCGTTCCCCGCCATAGACGCCGTCGCGCAAGGGCCGCCACCACGACTCATTCGCCAAATACCACTGAACCGTCTTGGCCAGACCCGTCCCAAACGTTTCTTCGGCACGCCAGCCGAGTTCGGTCTCAATCTTCGTCGGATCGATGGCATAACGACGGTCGTGCCCGGGCCGGTCCGCGACGAAGGTGATGAGCCGTCGACGCGGCGCAGCCGCCGGCCGGAAGACGTCGATGAGTTCACAAACGCGCTCGACGACGTCGATGTTTTCCGTGGGCGCCCGCCCGCCCACCAGATACGTCTCGCCAACGCGGCCCCGCTCCAACACGCACACGAGGGCGCGGACGTGATCATCCACGTGCAGCCAATCGCGGACCTGGCGGCCATCGCCGTAGACCGGTAGCGGCTTTTCCTCCAGCGCGTTCAAGATCGTAAGCGGGATCAGCTTTTCCGGGAACTGGCAGGCCCCATAGTTGTTCGAACAATTGGTGATCAGCACGGGCAGGCCGTACGTCTCATGCCAGGCGCGCACGAGATGATCGGAGGCCGCTTTGCTTGCTGAATACGGCGAGCGCGGATCGTACCGGCTGTCTTCTGTGAAGAAGCCGCCAGGCGGAAGCGAGCCATAAACCTCATCGGTCGAGACATGCAGGAAGCGAAAGCGGCGAGCGGCGTCGGGAGCCAGGCGCTGCCAATAAGCACGGGCGGCCTCGAGCAGGACGTGCGTTCCCGTGATGTTGGTGCGGATGAAATCAGCCGAACCCGAAATCGAACGGTCGACATGGCTTTCGGCCGCAAGGTGCAAAATGGCATCCGGTGCGCTGTCGCGGAGGATCGCGTCCATGGCGGCGCGATCGCAGACGTCGGCTTTCACGAAGCGGTAATTCGGGTGTGCGGCGATCGTCGCCAATGATGCGAGATTGGCTGCATAGGTGAGCTTGTCGACGTTCGTGACGTGTAGGCCGCGCTGCGCGACCAAATACCTGCACAGCGCCGAGCCAATGAACCCGGCGCCACCTGTTACAACTACGCGCATCGACAACGTCCCCTGCAGCAAGCTCGTGGGGCCGGCGAGAGCTATGAGACCAGGCTGCCGGACCGCTCGATCGGCATGATCGGTTGAGGCGGTTACCTTCTGGTTACTTTTATGTTCGCGCCACGGTGGTCCGCATGAGGCAACCCCGTGCTGCGGTGCGCCATCGTACGAGCTGGGTCCCGAACCGGCGGGGGCTGTACAGGAGGCAAAGGGCTCGCCACAGTGGGGCGCTCTCATAACGCGGAGATCGCCCATGAACGTCGTCGCACGCCACCGCGCGCTGTCTCGGCTCCTATATGTCGATGGCGCCTATCGCCCGAGTACAGGCGCGGCGATCCCGGTCATCAATCCGGCGACGGAAGACATCATCGGCGAGATCGCGGACGCCACGCCAGGAGAGATCGACGCCGCAATTGAGATCGCAATTCGGGCTCAGAAAGGCTGGTGGGCGCGATCGGGCGCGGAACGCGCCGACATGATGCACGAGGTCACGCGCAAGACCCGTGACATGGCTGCCCCGCTCGCGGAGTCCCTCACGCGCGAACAGGGCAAGACCTACAAAGAGGCGATGGACGAGATCGGCTGGTGTGCCAGCGCCATGAGCTACTACGCCGAAATAAGCCGCCAGGAGGGTGGGCGGGTGCATGGACCTTCAGCACCCGGTCAGCTGCATCTCACTTTGAAAGAGCCGCTGGGAGTCGTCGCCGCCATCATCCCGTTCAACTATCCCTACCTCTTGCTGTTCTGGCAGGTCGCTGCCGCGGTCGGGGCGGGCAACGCCGTGATCATCAAGCCGTCCGACTACACGACGCTGTCAACCTTGCTGCTGATGGAAGCCTTCGCGGCGTTACCGCCAGGTCTTGTCCAATGCGTCACCGGGCGGGGCGAGGCGGGTCGCAGGCTGGTGGCAGACGATCGGATTGCGGGTGTGGCGTTTACCGGTTCTGTGACGACGGCGCAGGCGGTGGCGGCGGAGTGCGCACGCACGTTCAAGCCGGCGCTGATCGAAGCCTCTGGCAATGATCCTTTTATTGTCATGCCGTCCGCTCCCGTTGATATCGCCGCACGCGGGGCGGCCTTCGCCGCTTTCCTCAATGCAGGACAAGTCTGCACGTCCGCAGAACGCATCTATGTTCATGAGGCCATCCACGACCGCTTCGTGGAGCATCTCGTCAGCGAGGCTCAGCGGCTGCGCATCGGCAACGGACTCGACAAGGTGGACATGGGCCCGATGGTGTCGTCGCGCGAACGTGATCGCTATGAAGCGATTCTCGCCAAAGCCGTCCGCCAGGGGGCGCAGGTGGCATGCGGTGGCGGACGGCCGAAGCACCTCAATCACGGCTGGTTCACGGATGCGACCGTGCTGACGGGCGTCACCCCCGACATGGCGATCGTCAACGACGAGAGCTTCGGACCGGTGGCGCCGATCGTCAAAGTGTCTTCGTTGGACGAGGCGATCACATTGTCGAACCGGTCGCGTTTCGGGCTCGGCGCCAACATCTATACGCGCGATCTCGCCGAAGCGATGCGGGCCGTCAATGAGCTTCAGTCAGGCATGGTTTGGGTGAACGTACCGCTCCTCGACAACGATGCGGTCCCCTTCGGTGGGCGCAAGATGTCGGGTCTCGGCCGCGAACTGGGGATTGAGGGGCTCGATCAGTTCCGTCACACGAAGATGGTTCTCATCGACCCGGAGATCCGCGAACAGCAGGGTTGGTTCCCCTATCCCGACAACGAAGCCTGGCCGGGGTGACATGTCTAGGCGGCAAGGATGTTTGCCGTCAGGGCGGCGGCGGGTTTCCCCTTGGCGGGAGCAGCGAAAGCGCGTACGCGGAGCGGGCTAACGTTCCCAGAATTGGATCAAGCCCCGTGCCACCCGCCCCCACGCTTCCCGCACTCGCTGGTATCAGCCAGGACACGAGCGGCCTGATGGAAGAGGCCATCGGCCCTGCCGGCCTGACGGACGCGATCCTCAAGGAGATGATCGCAGCCACCGAGCCGATCCTGGCAAACTTGCGCGACGCGCAGCGCACGGGCGCGCTGCCCTTGCTCACGATCTGCGATGAGACCGCCGACATCAGCGCCGCCGAGACAGCGCTTGCCCGGCTTTCGGAGGGTGCGGATGCCATCATCTTTTTCGGTACGGGCGGATCGGGGCTTGGCGGTCAGACGCTGGCGCAAGTGGCCGGCTGGAGTATTCCATTCACGGCGCCGCGCCGAGCGGTGCGTCCGCCGCGCGTGCGCTTTTACGACAATCTCGATGCGGGATCACTGCAAGCGCTGCTCGATCATTCAGATCTGGCCAGTACGCGCTTCGTCGTCACCTCCAAGTCGGGCGGCACGACGGAAACGCTGGCTCAGGCGATCCTAGCGTTGCAGGCGGTGAAGGCTGCAGGGCTTGAGGCGCGTCTCGCGGACCTCTTCCTCGGCATCACAGAACCGGCCGCTACGGGCCGA
>JAKALI010000855.1 GCA_021813195.1 Pseudomonadota bacterium | reverse complement strand
CGCGACCAAAAAAGCGGTCTGGCCGAGCACGGGGAATTACTGCCGCGGCGGCGCCTACATATCGCGGCTGCTTTCCTGCCCTTCGGTCGCAATCCTGCCGGAAGGCATGTCAAAGGAGCGCTTTGCCTGGCTCAGGACGATGGCCGAAGAAGTCATCGCAACGCCGGGCTGCGAATCGAACGTAAAGGAAATCTTCGACAAATGCATCGAACTCGAACGCACGCGCCCCGACGCGGTCATCTTCAACCAGTTCGACCAGCTTCCCAATTCCCTCTGGCACTACAACGTGACCGGGCCGGCCATGGAGGAAGTGTTCAGGAAGATCGCCAAGCCGGGTGATTCGGTTGCGGGCGCAGTCCTTGCCTCGGGCTCGGCCGGAACAATGGCGGCAGGATCCTATCTTCGCGACAACTTCCCGGGGGCAAAGGTAGGCGTGGCCGAAGCTCTCCAGTGCCCGACTATCCTCGAGAACGGCTTCGGCGATCATCGCATAGAGGGAATTGGCGACAAACATATCCCCTGGATCCACAATATGCGGGAAACCGACGCGGCAATCGGCGTCGACGACGAATTGCCGATTCGTTTCATCCGGCTGTTTAATGAAGCTGCCGGAAGAAAGGTCCTGGCCGAAAGCGGAGTCAGCAAGGAGGTTCTCGACCAACTCGAATGGATGGGGATTTCCAGCGTCGGCAACATGATCGCTGCGATCAAATTCGCGAAATACTACGAACTCGGGGAACATGACGTCGTATTCACGGTATTCACGGATTCCATGGCGATGTACCGGAGCCGTTTGACCGAACTCGACGCGGAACGCGGCGCATACGACCAGCGCCAGGCGGACCGCGATTACGACAGGCTCTCGGGCATTTCGTTGGACCATATGCTCGAGCTCTCGCAAGTCGACAAGCGCCGCGTGCACCAGCTCAAGTATTTCTCTTGGGTCGAGCAACTCGGCAAGACCGTAGAAGAGCTGCGCGCCCAATGGGACGACCACAGGAATTACTGGGGATGCCTGCGCACCCAGACTGCAGAACTGGACAGGATGATCGATGAGTTCAACGCGGAGGCAGGTAGCTAACGGTAGATCGCTCAGCTACGACTTTTCATAATGGTGCGTGAAACTTGAAGTCCCTCAGAGAGCTTTATCGGCTCGGACTCGGCCCCTCCAGCAGTCATACCATGGGGCCGCGCTTTGCCGCCGAGGCCTTCAAAGTATCGGCAACCGCGGCGGCGCGCATGCGCGTCACGCTCTACGGCAGCCTCGGCGCAACCGGACGCGGACACCTGACCGATGTCGCAGTCAGTGAGCCGTTTTTTCCGACGCCGGTTGAACTCGTATGGACGCCGGAGCAATCGTTGCCGCGTCATCCCAATGGGATGAAGTTCGAAGCGCTCGATGCGTCCGGAAACATAGTTGCCTCCCGCATCATGTATTCCGTGGGCGGCGGCGCCTTGTTGGATGAAGACGGCAAGCCCGATGGCGGCGGCGAGGTCTATCCCTACACATCTATGCGGGAGATTCTGGACCAGGCTGAACGCGAAGGTCTTCTGTTCTGGCAGCTTGCAGATCTGCACGAAGGACGGGAAATCTGGCCGTACCTGGGCGCCATGTGGATAGCCATGAAAAAGGCGATCGAAACCGGATTGAACACAGAGGGGAGGCTGCCCGGTTCATTGAATGTGCCGCGCAAGGCTTCCGCCTACCATGCGCGCGCGCAAAGCATGGCCGGCCACTCCGGCGAAACCGCCTTGCTGTTTGCCTACGCCCTGGCTGTATCGGAAACAAACGCGTCGGGCGGCGAGGTCGTCACCGCGCCGACCTGCGGCGCCTGTGGCGTGCTGCCGGCAGCGCTGTTTTTTCTGCAGCGACAGTCGCAAATCTCCGATGAGAAAATCTGCCGCGCGCTCGCCACGGCGGGAATGATCGGAAATATCGTCAAACGCAACGCATCGATCTCCGGGGCCGAAGTCGGCTGCCAAGGAGAAGTTGGAACAGCATGCGCCATGGCCGCCGCTGCCGCCGCTCAGCTCTTGGGGGGCTCCGTGCGCCAGATCGAATATGCGGCGGAGATGGGGCTGGAACATCACCTCGGACTCACCTGCGACCCCATCGGTGGATACGTGCAGATTCCGTGTATCGAGCGCAATGCCATCGCTGCGGTACGCGCTGTCGACTGCGCGACCTATGCGCTGCTCTCCGACGGGCATCACATCGTGTCCTTTGACGAAGTGGTGCGCTCCATGTGGGAAACGGGCTGCGACATGAAATCGAGCTATCGCGAAACCGCGCAAGGCGGGCTGGCGAAGATCTACTTGCTGCGCAAGAGCGGCGCAAACAGCGTCCCCGGCATGGGGAGCTGACCGGCGAGCAGCTTCACTTCCTCAAGGGCCTTGCCCGCGCACAGTCCGGCTGGACCATGGGACCGGGAAAAGTCCGTTAGAACATTGGCACAACCGCGTTTATGCTCATCGCCCCCGGATTTCCGGCAAGGCGGGCGTACTCAGCTCACTGGTTTGAGCTGGACGGGGAGTTCAAATGCGAACAGGCGTTCAATCTCATTTTTCACAACGCCGTAGCACTCGCATACCCGTTCTTCCAGTTTCGGGCGATTCAACACGGTGACGCGGCCGCTGCCGTAGCTGATCAATCCGTCTTTCTGCAGCTTGCCCGTAGCCTCCGTCACGCCCGCGCGGGGCACGCCGAGCATGTTGGCCATCAGCTTCTGCGTCATGACCACCTCGTTCCCGCGCAAACGGTCGAGGCTCAGCAGCAG
>JAKALI010000056.1 GCA_021813195.1 Pseudomonadota bacterium | reverse complement strand
CGAGATCATTTCAGGGAGAATGGGGCCGACGACGCCGGTCTTCTTGGTCCGGAGCTTCTCGACTTCGCCATGTGCGGCGCGGAGCAGCTCGGCGAGCTTCAGGAACATCGGATGCTTGGCGCCTTCGGGAATCGGACGGCGAACGCCGGTCTCATCCTTGACGCCCCGGAGCCATTCGCCGACGATCTGGTGGCATTCCTCCATCTTCATGCCCAGCGGCAGCCAGCGGGTATCGCCACGCCATGCGGCCGCCTGACGGCAGGCGCCCTCAACCAGCTTCAACTCCTTGCGGAAGCGGTCGTAGATCCATCCGCGCTTCGGGGTCGTTGCCAGAAGCTCGCAGTCTTCAGCGGCGAGGCGAAGATTGTGGGACAGGCACTCGAAGATTTCGGTTTCCGTGAGATCGCTCATGCGAAATGCAATGGGCTCGTCACCTTGCCGCAACAAGCCAATGTTGCCGGAATGAGCCAAGAGATGTAATCTTATGACGTCACGGGACGCTGGAGGCCAATATGGCTTTAGAACTTGCGGAAGCTATCGGGTACAAAGACGTAGAATGGCTTACCCGAGAAGAGGCATCCATCTATCTTGAAAAGATTGGGTGCCCCATCGCCCCCAGAACTCTGAGAGCTTATGCCCGTGACTACAATATCGGGAAAGGCCCAGCGTTCTACCGTATCCGTGGACATATCGTGCGCTACAAGGCGAGCGATCTACGGGCATGGGCGTCAAAACAAGTCGAACGCATCGAAGGAAAGAAGGGGGGCCGTGAGCCCCCTTTTCAATTCCCGCTCTGTGGACCTTTCCATGTCCGGGCCACCGAGACGATCGCCCCCATTAGCCACCAGGATATGAACGCGGCAGCCGAGGCGGCGGCGATGACGTTCTCGGAATCATCGGGCCAAGCGAAATAGCTTCGGATGATGTGCTCGAAGATGACGCCGCAGGCGATGGACGTCACCAGGCGCCGGATCGCTTCGGCTCTTGTTTTCGGGGTAATGAATACCAGGGCCATGATGGCGCCGGTCAGAGACCCGATGCCCTTGAAGATCAGTGCGGTCAGCGCGTCCATTTCCGTGTTCTACCTTTCCCACCACGGATGGCGGCGGCTTTCCGAGTGTAGAGAACGCAGAGTAGAAGAAATAGCGCGAATAAACCTATGATGATGGCTGCCCCACGCATTCCCGATTTGCCTCGCTATGGCGGCTCCGGAGATCACAAGAAGGGCGGCCCAATTTGCTACCTCAAGCGCCGTTACATAAGCGTAACGCGAGGGGATCAAGCCATAGTCGTAGAGGATGCTGATGAGAACGGAAGTCTGCCAGACCCGCCATAACACCAGTTCCCATTGAAAACGCCCCCCGATGTAGATCAGGAGGCAGAGCGTGGCGTCGCACAGAGCGGTGGCAACCGGCCATCCCGGCATTCCTGACCTCTGGTAAGCCGTGGAGACCACGAAGGATGTCGCGCCGGCAATGATCCAGAGGACGGAACGGCGGTCAGTCCAGACAAGAATGCCTGCGATGACGGCGCCGATGAGAAGGGCCAGTTGCCAGACGTTCATTATCGATCTCCGCCGCCGAAGACCTGGGGAAGGTCGATTTCCTTGTCCTGCGCAATCTTCGTGCATTCCTCATGCAGCGCGTAGACCCTCTTGCGGGCCTCCCCGATCAGGCCGGCAATGGCATCGATTTCCGCCTTCATCCGCTCCGCCTTGAGGCGGCCAAGAATGAACTGGGGGACGCCGGCCTCGATCGGCACCTTCAGCTTCGGCACAGTATTGAACAGGATCAGCGACTTCTTCTCGATGGCCTCGAAGATGCGCGCCGCATCCTCCACCACCGCGTTCTGATCGGCATATTCTTTCATGGCTGGGAACTTTTCTGGTTTGAGGGCTGTTTACAGGACTTGGCGCCGTCGTTGAGCCGCTCCCATTCGGTAGCCAGCGTATCAACCTTTGCCAGTTCGCCTGTGCGGTTAAGATTCTCCAACTCGGCGAGAATCTGGGCCTCCTTGGCACCGGTAGTTGATTTGGGACAGACCCGCACCAAGGAGGATTCTATGGAGGACGAGCTACCCGTCAGTGCGGGCCGCAGTACCGTCACCGTTCCGACGCAACCGGTTGAGAACACCGGCAGCGCCACCGCGATCCACGCTATCGACCTCATCTTGCTTGGCCTCCATGGCGTCAATCTGAGCATCTGTGGCCCGCTCGGCCTCGTCAGCACCCAACTGTTTCTGATCCGCTCGGGCCTGCCACGTCGAGAGCAAGGAGGAGAAAATGACGGCAAGAATAGATCCTACCGCGCCGACGATCTTCGACCACATGTCAGCCTCCCGGCGGGGTCGCGACACCCTGGGTTCCGAGTACCTGGGCGACCTTGGCGGCGGCCAATGTTTCGAGCTGGTCGTCGGTGACCCCGAAGTGCTGGATGGCATCCCCGGCGGCCTGCCGCGCCCAGGAGATGCCTCTGGCGATCATGATGGAGCGGACGTCAACGGTGCCCGGAAGCTTGGTGCCGACTTCGGTGAGGGCGGCGGTGACGCCGGTCATCAGGGCGGAATGCAGGGTGTCGCGGTGTTTGGCGTCGATCTCGATGCCTGTCTTCTTCTTGAGGATGGCAGCGAGCCAGCCGATGAGGGCGACCAGGGCACCGCCGATCAGCGGCGTGGCGACCTCAATGATCTGGTTGTAGACCGGCGTCAGATCAACGGTGGTGTCGGCGGCAACAGCCGGAGCGATGGCAACCAGAAGAACGGCTCCAACGGAGACGAAGGAAAGAAGCGGCTTCATGGTTGACCTCACTTCGTTGCGGCCTTGGCCTCGTTCAGCGCGGTGACCACGGCAGCATAGGCTTTGGCGGCGGTGACGAGAGCGGTGGAAGTGTTGACCGAGGCAGGGTCGGCACAGATCACGGAGATGCCCGCATAGGCGGCGGCTTCATCATTGACCAGCTTCGGCTTCAGCTTGCCGGTAGCGGCGATGGTAGTAAAGGCGACATGAGCCACCGAGGCGCCGGAGCAGACCAACGGGAGCCCCTGGGTAATGGCGGCATCGATCTTGTCCTGAGTGGACTGGAACGAGCATGCGGCCAAAGAAAGAGCCGCCACGGAGACCGCGACGGCGAGGAAAGACTTCTTCATGATGAACCTCTCAGTTCTGCCCTGTCAGGGCAGCTTGCAGGGACGCAACGAAACCAAGGTCAAGGGCGCCATCGGCGGGGAGATCGTGCTCGGCCTCGAAAGCCTTGATCGCCGCCGAGGTACGGCCCCCGAACAGACCGTCGATCGGCCCCGGAGCATAGCCGAGTTTCAGGAGGGCGGCTTGGATATCGGTGAGCGACATTGCCGCCGCATTGACCGGCGCATTCGGTGCGGCGTCGGTGTCGTAGGCATAGAGGTCATACTTCTTCATCATGTTGATGAGAATGACCCCATAGTTTGGGTCGGTGGCGTAGACGCCAGTCAGTGCACGAGCGAAGGCATCGGTATCCGGGAGTTTTTCACGTGCACTGGCATATGGAGAGCCAGTTGACAGTAATTTCGCATGCGCTTCAAAGGCTTGCTGATACGACGCAAATTTTCTGAACTTGGCTTGCACAACGGTGTCGTGGCTGTGGATAAACTCGTGCGTCGTGGCGACCACAAAGGGCTCACCAGCTCGGGCCTTGATACCGAAGGGGTTGAACGATCCGGCGGGGAGGTGCTTGCCGAAGCCAGATTCGATAGCCCATTGCGCAAGCGTCACGGCAGCTGGGATCGGGACTACAGACTGTGCCTTGGCTGCTTGGGCGGCACGGATAATATCGGCGGGGAATGGTGAGGCCACGATGCCCTCCTTTGGGTTAGCCGGTCTGCGGGGCTCCTGCGGCGCCCATGATGGCTCCAAGGGCGGAACCTCCGGGGACCTGGGTGTCGCTGAGGGTCTTGGCAGCATTGACGCCAGCCATTGCCAGAGCCGGGGCCTGGGCCTGCTGTTGGGCTTCGGCGCGCTGCTTGTCATGTTCCTGCACCTCGTCCTCGGTGAAGATGGCCTCGGCGGGATAGTTGTTGGTTTCAGCGTAGATGCGGGCGGAGGCGTCGAGATCAATGACGCGGAGAGGATCGGGGACACCGCCGGCCTTGGCAGCCGAGGACAAGGCGCCCATGGTTTGCAGGACATCCTTCATCGCAACAGACTTGGCGCTCTGAAGGGCGGCCCGCATGATGTTGTCGAAGGTCAGCTTGAGCGGTGTCTGTTTCAGGCTGTCCGGGAGGGGTGGCAGCAACTTGCGACGCTGCACGATATCGAGGATGCGGACGATGCCCTGCTTGATCTCGCCCTCCACCAGATCGATGACTGGACCAAGACGCTGGAGGCGCTCCAGATCGCGCTTGGTGAGTTCCAGTTCGTTCCGTGGCTGGACGCCGGCCATCTGGGTGATCGCCATGAAGACGTCGACGAACAGGGCCTTGTCGATGCGCTGGGCAACCCCGGCGATATCGGAGGTAATGGCGGGGAGACCGGCGGGGTTGACCTCGAAAAGGGGCCAGAAGCCTTTCTTTCCGGCATCGGCGTTGACGTAAGTGACCCGACCCGGAATGATCGAAGCGGGTTCATTGCGTAACACGGGATCGGCGCCCATCGGCGGTCTTACCAGCTTTTCGATGAACTCGCCCTTGCGCATGGTCTCCATCTGGACCTGCTTGTTGTCGCCGAGCGCATCCATGCAGGGAGACCGCCCATAGGCGTCATTGGAAACCGATGACCACTTCAGCGTCATAAAGGGTTTCGAGTTGAAGCCCCTAAGAGACAAGGGGCGATCGGTATGATGACCCTTGAGCCAGTAGACCTCGCGGTACGTGAAGTTCTTAGGCACCAATCGGAACGGCGGGGAGCCATCGCGAGAGCTGATCTCAGTGTTGGGCTCGATGGCATGGCAGACCACGAACTCGTTGTTCACGGAGCCGCCGCCGGCCTGCCAGAGCTTAACGACTTCACCAGGGCAGTTCTCTATGCCGAACATCTCGACGATCTGGCGGACGTTAAACGTGAACTCACGGTAATGCTGATCCACGGCAAGGCGGGAGCCGACACCAAGATAATACTCGCCGGCACATGGCAAATAGCAGCGGATCACGTCCTCGGCGTCTTCGTAGATGATGACCGGGGCGGTACCGAAGACAACGACGTCCTCAAACGCCTGCGCCATGATGGTGTAGAAATTCGACCGGCCCAGAACGGTGTAAAGCGTCTCTTCGGCCTGATCGATCCATGCCTTGCCATCCTGATCAAATTTGGCGTTGGGATCTTGTGGGGCGATCTTGATCCACGGACGTGCCGGATTGGTAAACCCTGCCCACATACCCGATGAACACACATTGACGGCGAGGAGACCGGTACCGTCGACAATGGAGTCGTTGATGGCAGAGCCACGGTTCATCCGGTTGGCAACGACAAGCCAGTGGTAGCGGCGGGGACGGAAGAATTCGGCGAGACGTGCCCAGTGTCCCCACCATGAATAGCGCCACATCCTGAGAGAGGCCAGTGTGGATTCCAGTCGCTCATTGGCGACGGTCCATCGAGCAGCGTCGATCTTGGCTTTGGTCTTCTGGATCTCGGAAACGGGTTGGGCGGCAAGGAATGTCGCCCCCATGGTCTCATATGGCGCCTCGGAGGCGGCTGTTCCGGCGCTGGGCTGCCTCTCTGCCACGGTCAATCTCCAAGCTTCTGCTTGATCGTGTTACCACGAGAAGACCCTTGCGAAAGATAGGTGCTGTTGAAGCCGGCCCCACCTGCCGCAATCGCCGCGTTGGCCCTTGCCTGTGCCTGGGCATCCTGCACCGCCGAGGAGGCCAGCGTTGCCGGTGCCGCCGGGGGCGGGATTGGGTCGGAGGCTTTCGGGGATTTGAACATCGACATCTGTCGTTATCCACCATAGGGGTTGTAGGTGTTGTCGCGAAAATACGCCGTTGATGGTGCCCTGTCCACTTCACGGTAGGGATTGTATTCGGCCTCGGGCTGGCGGCGAATGACTGGAACGGCAGGCTGCAAGATCACCGGTTCCGCGAATGTTAGACATAGGCTGTCCAATGCATCCGGGCTGTAGCCGATCTTTGCCTTGACCGATTCCTTTGGCTCAATGAGCAGACGGGAATCTCGGAACGTATAGGTCGTTGAGGTCAGCGCGGCGGTAAGCTGAGGATCATTTGGGAGGGCACCACCTCTCTTGATCCATTCTACGCAGTCGAAGTGCATTTCCGAGCGTTTGTTGTAATACCTCTCGGGATCATGCGCCTTGGTGGCGAAGCCGATACCAATCGGATTGCGCTTGAGAAGCCGGAGCTGGTCTATCCAGCCGGCGCCAAATCCGCCTGTATCATCAATGAAGCAGGCATCGGCGTTGAGGTCATGCCATATCCGGTTGACCTGAGAGGCGCCCTGCGTCGAATCCAGATTGCGGTACTTCCTGATTTCGAAGGCTTGGATGCCACGGCGCGGGGCAATGCAGGACTGGTCGTCGCCAAATCGCGCCACGTCCGTGCCTAGGACCAATGCGGCCTTACCGATCTGGTATTCGTTATAGACGCGAGACATGGCCTCAGCGACCTCGTCGGGGCCAATGAGGGCATTCAGGGCGCTTGGTGGGAACTTGCCAAGGATATTGATCATCACCCAAGGGTTATCGCGGCCATACTGGCGGATCTGGGCACGGGCGTGCTCAATATCGACGCGGCTGGAGCGCTTGGGATCATCAGGATCGGCGGTGATTTCGATGACCTTCCAGAGATCCTTGGCCTTGGTGCACGCGTGATAGAGAGGACCGCTGAGATTGGTCGGGTTCCCTGCCTGAAGGATATGCGCTTCGGCGGGAGAACCGGAAAGGATGTTCTCGACTACGGGCAGCAAAGAATCTGGATAGGCCCCGCTCTCGTCCATCAGCCACATGATGTAATCGGCATGGAGACCACGAAGGGCGTTACCGATCTGCTCCTTGTTGGCATCCTGGGGCCATGTACGGGCTTCCATGCGCCATGTCGCCGGGGATTGCTTGAGATAGATCGCCGTTGATGTTTGCTCGAACAAGCTGGAAAGCAAGGGGCTCTTGTTCATCCAGCGCGTCATCTCGGGCCAAAGATTTGCCTTGAGGTTCTGCCCGGTGATCGATGTGGCGCCCACCATGGGATCCGGACGGGTAAGCAGAAAGTTCCATCCCACCCACGCAAGCAGAGCGGTCTTGCCGCAACCGGCGGCGCTCTTCATGGCGATACGTTGGGTGACGGGGAAAGCCTCAAGGGCATCGACTTGCCATGCATCCGGCTTGCTGCCGAACAGTTCATCAACCATGGCCACGGGCTTCTCGCGCCATAGCCTGACTTTCTCAATCGGTAGTTCTTCAATTCCCACGATGGCGGCTCCTTGGATGCCGCAAAGTCTAGCACGGTCGGATATCGACGACCATTGTTCCGCGCCCCAGCATTCCCAAGGCACGGGCGGCGCCTCTGCTGAGGTCGATCTGGCGTTTCTTGATGAATGGCCCCCTATCCGTAACCCTGACTTTGACCATACGCCCGGATTTTGGATCGGAGACGCAGAGCACGGTCCCAAATGGCAGCGTCCGGTGCGCCGCCGTTAACCCATCGGGGTTGAAATATTCCCCATTGGCGGTGCGATGCCCCTGCGCATACCAGGAGGCAAGACCGCGTTCCGCATGCGCCGGATGTGCAATCAGGGCGATGGCGATGATCAGGGCATAGCGCTTCATTGGACCTCTCAAAAGAAAACCCCTCGCGGGGAGGGGCGCGAGGGGTTTCGTCTTACGGAGCATCGGGAAGGGGAGGAAGCTTCCACGGAACGAGCGGAAATATTCCACCGAACCGGTTACCTGTCAATGGGGCCAGCCTATTCCAGACGGCATGGACACTATCCCTAGGCCATTTACGCGCAGATAGATCCTAGATGTCGGTATCGTCGTGCAGAGAACCGGCTCACCATTGATGCGAATGGCCTCAACGTAAATGCTGAGAGCGCACTTGATCTTGTCGTCGATGAAGGAGGCAAAGATCTTCTTGCCGCCGGCGTCGAGATGGGCGCCATCGCTCTGCCATGTCAGTTGAGCCCAGATATCTGAAGTCGGGATGTAGGTCACACCAGACCGCGCCGAGGCCACGGCCTGCATTGCCGGGCCGTATTGGTCATAGGTTCGACCATTGACGAGGTTGCGCGGTGTCTGGATCAGGAACAGCGGGCAGCTCTGCCGGGTACGGACCTGATCGACGAGCGCCAGCAAATTAGCCTGATAGGTCGAGAGCGACATGTTGGCGAGGTAGTCATTGACGCCGTAGGACAGCATGGCCGCATCGGCGGCAGGATCAACAGCCGGGATGCCATTCCCCGAGTAGGCGTACTGGGCATTCATGTCGCTGACCTTGAGACCACCGGTAGCGATCTGATAGGTGCGCCAGACCTCCTGATCCATCAGACGCGGCCAATCCGCATCCGCCGCCATCCAGCTGTCGCCAATGCACTGGATGAGCTTTGGGCCAAGCACAGGCGGCAGGATCGCGCCGGCACCCACATCGATCGACGTGACGACGGATCGGCTGAGCCCGTTGAAGATGTCGGCGTTATAGCCATTGGTCTTGATGGTGATATCGTGCTCGCCGGTCGATGGCAGAGCAAACGAAACCGAGCGGGCTCCGCTGAAGTTTTCATTGTTGGCGAAGAACGCCTGCAAGGAGTCGGCTGGCGCGTCGTCAATCACGCACTCGCAGATGCAGAGTTTACCGGTAGCGCAGACGACGTTCGCGTTGATGGTGAGCACCGTTGCCCCGGATACCCGAAACCGGAGCTGCGAGCCGCCCCATGCCGACCATATGCCGGCACCGGTGTCATTCCAACGGCCAAGGCGCACAATACGCGGATCGGAGATGGCGACACTCATAGCGCGATGTTTCCGATGGTGCCGGAGATCGCGAGAGCGTTCCCGCTGTTATTCGACTGGATGGCATCGAGATAGCGATAGGATTCCGCCGAATGCAACGCCAAGGTCAGCGTCGATAGAAGGCTCGCACGAGCTTGATCGGAATAGATGTCGAGGTAAAGGGTGCCAGAGGTCCCGACAGACGACGCGCGCCGCAGCCGCATGTAATATTTCGTATTCAGCGCCAAGGTGAATGCCGCACTGTTGTATTCGGCCCCGCCCACAAGTTCATGGGCATAAACCGAAACGGATGACGCCGATGTCGCGGCGATGAGAGCGCAAATCTCGGCAGCCCCGGCGGCGTAAGCTGCGTGATAATCCGATGCTGAATTGGTCAGGGCGATGGCGTTAAAGCCCGCGTAGGCCGCGCCAATGCCGGTAACCGTGCATTCGAAATCGATCTGGAAATCGCCAGCAAAATGCCCAATCCCGAAGTCTTTCTGGACATAAGCGGAGACGGTGCGGATCAGGTCGGTTGCCGTCACGCTGTTGGCGGAAACCGTCAGCATGGAGCCAGGGTCCGTTTCGACATATGATGTCAGCGTCTCATAGGTCGGGGTGGGCGGTGGCGTTGGCGTCTGAGCGTCCATGATATCGGACCGGATCACCATCACGACATCGTTCGGATGATCGGCGTAGGCAGCAGCCTCTTCATCGGCTGAGGCGGCGGACACGACGACCATGTTTTTGACTGTGTAGGCCATTTATTACCTCTGAAGGATGTTTACCGTTCCGGCGTCGAACGTATCCGTTCCGTTGGTCGTGGTGATCCTGACTTGGGTCAGCGGACCGCTTAGCGTTATCTCACCGGTCACAAAAGTAATCCGGCCATTGATGCGGTCGCCGACCTCTCCTCTGCCGATCCACTTGTTTCCGGTGTGCCTCTCAAAAACGACGCACCCACCATAGGCGGCATTTGCGGCACTCGATCCGTTGATATCGATGCCGCCGCCACCGAGCGGCCCTGCCGCAGAAGTGCCGGCAATCGCCGCCAGAGTTCCCACATACCCGGACGTCACAATACCGCCGGCCGTCCCGAGCTGAATACGCGGATTGCCTGCTCCGTTCGTGCTGACATCGGAGAATTGCACAGAAAACCGATTTGTTGCGGAAACAGGAATGTCCTGTAGCGTCCCAGACATCGTGACGGGAGTACCGAGCGTCGTGGATAGAGCAGCAATCGCATAGGCGGTATCCTGCGCGTGCATCGGCTTGGACGTATCGGTCCCCGCTTGCGCCTCGGCTTGTGTTGCGAAATTCAATCCAATCGTGCGGTTCGCCGAGAGGTCGGCGCTCGTGTTGGGTGTCCCTCCGATTGTCATCCCCAGCGGGACCGTAAGCGTCCGCGAGGTCTGGACATAGGATGTCAGCGTTGAAGTCAGGGCGGTGGTGGTGACGTAGCTGGCGAGCTTCGTATCCGTTGCCGACGATGCGGATGCAAGGATCGAGGAAACGCTCTGTCCGGAATCGGAGATGGCGTTGCCGCCCGTGCCATTGAATGTTGCGAGGTTTCCGGATGTGGAGCTTGCGGGACCGACGACTGCGCTTGGATTATATGCCATGTTGTGGATCTCCTGATCGTGGACGGATACTACTCCAAGCCGAATTTTCGTCCAAGGTTGATGCCGATCTCGGCGATGTTGCCGTCCGGGTTTGTCGAATTATCCCATAGGACGGGTCAGGTGGCCTGATAACTGACGGGTGTACGCCGGGGAGGCGAGATGGACACATACCCAAGCTGTAATGAGCAGCTACTCGATGCCGCCGGCTGCATTGTCTAAAAAGTTCTGGGTGCCGCTTGAATTTCGGCTGACAATGCCCTCACGGTCGGAGGCCGGAGGCGCGGTGGTGATCGTCAGCGTTCCCGTCGACGGGGAAAGCGCTACACCGTTGAGCTTGACGCCGAGCGTTGAGCCAAAATCCGTCAGGCGGACGACATCGGTCGCGACAAGCGCCGTTCCGAGAGTGAACGATGCTTGCAGCGTCATCGTCCCGCCGACGCGGCGGTAGACTTGCAGGAGCGTATCCGTGTTGCGGCGAAGCTGGAAGTGATTGTTTCGATCCGTGACTCGGACACAGAGAGCGTTGTCGCTATTCGCGATGATGTTTCCTTGGATGAAGTGGTTCCCCGTGCTCAGTTGTGGTGCTAGATACATCGTCCCAGCCGACGTGCTGTCATAACCACGTAGCGCGTTACTGACGATCCGGAGGCCGCCTGTCGATCCATCGAGACGAGTAAGCCCGAGCCCTGCGTCTTCAAGGTTGGCGTTCGCCACGTTGAAGTCCGTTGCCCAGGAAGAAACCGCCGTGGCTTTCTTGGCAAGACTGATGGTGCCGGTCGCCGTCTGGCCGATCGAATTGGTGACGGTGACGGAGAGCGTTGCCGTCCCGGTGTCGGTCGGCGTACCGGTGACCAACCCAGTGGCATCGTTATAAGTAGCCCATACCGGGAGTCCGGAAACGCTGATCGTCTTGGCGCGGCTGACCCCGTTGGTTGTCAATACGCCGCAGTCGCAGGCGTGGTAAAGGTCGAACGAGAACGGAACGCCTACCTCGTAATCGATGCCGGTGACTGAGATGTGCGGGCCGACATTGACTGCGAAGCGTGCGGCCTCAGACACGCACCCATCAGCTTTCGCATAGCCGATCATATTGAGACGGCCGGGGCGGTTGAGCACAGCAGCCGGGAGCGTGATCGTCCGTGCGGTCTTGTCCACGACGGGGTCATTGGTCGTTCCGGAGGGGTTTGGCAGCAAGCCGTAGAGGGTCGTGTGGCTGCCATAAGGCTCGTTTTCCTCGTGCATCACCGACATGATGACCTCATGGTCATCGGCGACATCTTCTCCCCAAAGTGCCGATTTGCTGGGCAAGGTGATGACGGCCTGCTGGCCGAAGTCCACATTGACGGACGGAACGGTGGTCAGCGGCTTGTAGTGCTTCGCACCCGGCCGCTTCCAGATCCGCACCCAGTCCACTTCCATGGAATAGCCGTCAGGCGTAGCAAGCCACGTCGATTCCACGTAACCGTTGCCAACGATATGATTCGAGACGATGAACGAGGTCAGCAGGTTCGCGACGTTGTAAGGCCGCTGAAGTTGCGAGACAAACACATCGTCAAAGTAAACGTCGCACCCCTTGTCGGAAGATGTCTGGTCGCCCTTGCGCATCAGGAACGACAGCGTGTGCCAGCCGAACATAGAGGTGTGCAGCTCGCAGTCGCACACCTGCAGGCCCAAGCCCGGGCTGTGCTACAATAACTACGATTGCCAGGGTTGGCAGAG
>JAKALI010000854.1 GCA_021813195.1 Pseudomonadota bacterium | reverse complement strand
GTCAACTTCGACATCAGACGTCCCGGCGTATCGCGCACGAGCCGACCGAAATCGGCGGCCATGAGATGCGTAAAGGCGCGTTTCTGGATATCAGCCGTGATATTGAGCACGATACTTTGCGTTCGAACCGTCGTCAGATAGAGGAAGATGCTGCGCAAGAGGGTGATGGCGATAACGGCTGCCAGCACCACCGGCAGATCGCTCACATCACCCTTCATCAGGGTATCGAACGCATGCTTGATGACGACTGGATATCCCCCCGTGGCCGCCGCCAGCAGCGCCATCAACACAAGAGCGACAGCAAGCTGGCGCCAGCGTGGCTTGATCCAATCGCGCGCAAACCGAATCAATAAACTGCGCGATTGCGGCTCAAGCAGGCTGGGTCGCGACGGGGGCTGGAGAGGCCCGGGCCGGTTTGGCCCAGCTTCCGCAGCCTCCTGCTCGTTGTCCTGGGGCATCCCCAAAGTGGAACCTCGTCGATAGTCTGCCAGTGCCAAGTGCTCGCCCGGCCCTCTCGTGACCGACCCGTGTTGGCCCAGGGCCGTCGCGACTTCCTAGCCCAACTGACTGGCAGAGGGAAACAAGCTCCAGAGCGCCGAGGGTGTTAGGCGGGCGCGGAGCCACCGCCGGTTAGACGCGGGTCCAGCAAACGGTGCAGATGGACGATGAAGTACCGCATCATCGCGTTGTCGACCGTTCGCTGAGACGCTGCCTTCCAGGCCGCGTGCGCGGAGGCATAGTCTGGAAAGATGCCGACGATGTGAACCTGCTCCAGGTCACGAAACTCGACGCCATCAAGGTCCGTGAGCTCACCACCGAACACCAGATGAAGTAATTGAGGTTTCGAGGATGTCGTCATTGATCCGCGCAACATGCCTTGACTGACAGCGGGGCCGATCGGCATGGCCCAGCTTGGGCGAATGCTCCCCAACAGCCGGTCGGGCGCCAAGTCCCAATAAGGGGTAGACGCCGACAGCATCGCATCTGCGATATCTTAGTCCAAAGTCTTCGTACAGAGGCCCAATCCGATCCGTGCGGTGCGCCACGCGGTCACACACCGACCTAGTTCTATAATCACGGGCCGCCGTGGGACGAGCATGCCCTGTCGCGCGCCCATGGGCTGACCTGCGCAAGGACGGGCGATCGCCCAAGTTTACTTGACGAAGACAGTGACTTCCAACGCAATGATCACAGCCACCAGCAACATCACGAGTGCCCAGATCGCTGCACCTTCGAGTCGAGGTTCGGTCATGCCATACCCCTCATCAAGACGGGCCGATCCCTTCATTTGAACCGGATAACTGTAAGATTACCCTGATCCTGGAGCTCTGCGAAGCATTTTTTTGGCGTGAAAAGTTGCCGCCAGCCGTCCGTAACGTTTCGCGCGTCCGCTGAACGAATTGGGGATTTGCCCCTCGGCCGTCATTTCGCTAGCGTTCGACGCAACCGCAACATGAGGCTACCACCACACCGATGTCGAACAACCCTTACGCTCGCGATCTCGACAAGAACCCTGCGAATTTCCAGCCGTTGTCGCCACTTTCCTTTCTCGAGCGAACGGCCAGCGTATTTCCGAATCATGTTGCCGTTATCCATGGCTCGGCCCGCTACACCTATGCGACGTTTTATGAACGCTGCCGCAGATTAGCCTCGGCTCTGGCAGGCTACGGCATTGGCCGCGGACACACGGTATCGGTGATGCTGTCCAATACGCCGCCGATGCTTGAAGCGCATTATGCCGTTCCCATGGTCGGAGCTGTTCTCCATTCGATCAACACGCGCCTCGACGCGGCCATCATCGCCTTCCAACTCGATCACGCCGAATCGCGCCTCATCATTACCGACCGCGAATTCGCCCCTGTCGTGCGGGAGGCCGTTTCGCGAACGAAAGTGCACCCCATCGTCATCGACTATGACGACCCCCAGTTCCCCGGACTGGGCGATGCACTCTCCACCATCGACTACGAAGCTCTCCTTGCCGACAGCGATCCCGACTTCATCTGGCAAGGCCCCGCGGACGAATGGGACGCCATCTCTTTGAACTACACCTCCGGAACGACCGGCAATCCCAAGGGCGTCGTTTATCACCACCGCGGCGCAGCACTCATGTGCTACGCCAACACGATTGCGACGGGCATGGGACGCCATCCGGTGTACTTGTGGACTTTGCCGATGTTTCATTGCAACGGCTGGTGTTTCACCTGGTCGCTGGCCCTCGTTGCCGGGACGCACGTGTGCTTGCGATGGGTCCGGGCCAAAGCGATGTATGACGCGATCGCCGACCATCGCGTCACGAACATCTCAGGCGCGCCAATCGTGATGTCGACGCTTCTGACCGCCGCGCCTGAGGAAAAGCGCGCATTCTCGCATCGCGTTGCCTTCAACCACGCGGCCGCGCCCCCGCCGCAGTCCGTTCTCGACCAGATGGTGGCGGCCGGTTTCGAATTAACCCACCTCTACGGGCTCACCGAGACGTACGGACCGGCCACCATCAACGAGTGGAATCAGGATTGGAATGAGCTCGACGAGGTCGAGCGCGCAAAAAAACGCATCCGCCAAGGCGTGCGCTACCCCGCGCTGGATGGCCTCACCGTTATGGACCCGCAGACGATGACCGTGGTGCCGGCGGACGGCGAGACGATGGGCGAAGTGATGTTCCGCGGCAACATCGTCATGAAGGGCTACCTGAAAAACCCGCAAGCGACAGCCGAGGCCTTCGCCGGCGGATGGTTTCACTCCGGCGACTTGGGTGTTCTCCACCCGGATGGCTATATCCAGC
>JAKALI010000853.1 GCA_021813195.1 Pseudomonadota bacterium | reverse complement strand
AAGAGATTCCGGCTGGAAGTACGAACTTAAGTTGCCGGTGATCTGCGTCCGGTCCACCTTCCCTTGCAGGATCCGTTCGAGGAAAGCGCGTGCCCGTTGTGTATCGGCAGGCTGGATTCGCTCGGCCGGCGGCAGGAAGACAGAGACAGCGAGCTGCCGGGCGAGTGAGCTTACGAGGTTGCTCGCGTCCTGATTCGATAGCACCACGACGGCGCCGCCGCGATTCGGCAGAATCCAATTCGAGGCGAGGAAGCCCGACACCTCACCGCCGTGCGTCAGCGTGGGGATGCCATCGAGAGAGCCGATCTGGAGACCGAGGGCGTAATTGGTGTGATCGCCGTTGTTGAGGCGGACCTCGCTGGTGAACTCGCGGTAGGAGCGCGGGCTGAGGATGCGGTGATTCAGGAACGCGATGTCCCAGCGAGCCAGATCCGACGGCGTCATGCATAGCTCGCCGGCTGCGAAGTACCAGCCGGAAGCCTCGCGTTGCGTGGGACGCGGCGGCCCGAGTCCATAGCGCGTATACGCCGTGGCGTCTCCGGGGCGGCGTTCACTGCAGTCGCCGGCTGACGACATGCCAAGCGGCTGGAAGATATGGTCGCGCAGTAGGCTCATCAGGCTCTGACCGCTGACCTTCTCAATGATCTCGCCTGCCAGGACATAGTTCGTGTTGCTGTATTCCCAACGTGTGCCGGGCGCAAAGTCAAGCGGCTTTTTGGCCCATCGGTCGAGGATATATGTGGGCGTAACCGGCTTCGTCCAGGCGGGGATCATATAGTCTTGCGGAGCGTAGTCCTGATAACCCGAGGTGTGTGAAAGCAGTTGGCGGATCGTGACGCGGCCGGCGTCAGTGAGATCGGGGAAATAGCGCGAGACGGGGTCGTCGAGTGACAGTCTGCCCTGCTCAGCGAGCCACAGCAGGATCGCGGCCGTGAACTGTTTGCTGACACTGCCAACGGCGTAGCGCGTTTCGACCGAGGCGGCGCGGCTTGCGGCGAGGTCTGCCGCACCGAAAGCTTGCGCAAAAGCAAGCCGCCCGTCGCGCACGACGGCGACCGAGACGCTCGGAACACCGCTGGCACGCAAGGCGGCCGTAATCTCGGGCGTCAGGCTGGAAGCGAGATCGGAAGGCGAGGTAGGCGGGCTTTGCGCAAGGAGCACCCCTGCGCTGGCAAGGAGGTATAGGCCTGCATGGAGGCATCGAAGCATGGCGACGCAATTATAAACAACGCGGCATCCCGCAGCGCGTCCAGGCGCCGAATTATCACACCACCGATATGTGGTGTTTCAGTAGTATTATTTTGGTAGAGGAGGTTCGGCATGCCGCGTATCGAATCCGCTACCGCCGGACTCACCACGTCGGAGGCGCCGTTTATCGAGGACGCGCGCGGGCGCGGCGAGCTCTACATTCATCAGCCGTACGAGCTGTACTCGGAGGCCAATCACGAGGCGTGGCGGAGCTTGTACGGGCGGATGGTTCCGCGCTGGGAGCGATACGCCAATCCGCAGTTTTTGCGCGGGATCGGATCTCTGTGTCTGGATCCGCGCCGGGTGCCGAGGCTCGACGACGTCAATCGGTTTCTGAATCCCTTGACAGGTTTTCGTGCCAAAGCGGTGAGCGGGTACGTGCCGGCGTTCTTGTTCTTCGACTGTTTGCGCAATCGCGAGTTTCCCACGACGATTACGATTCGCCGCGTGGACCGGCTCGACTATCTGCCGGAGCCCGACATCTTTCACGACATCGCGGGGCACGTCCCGATGCACACGGACCGCAACTTCGCCGAGACACTGGTGCGATTCGGCGAGTGCGCGCACACGGCGGCGGACCTCGTGAAGGGCATTCGCGATCACGACACCAAGATACACACGCTAACGAGCATCATTCGGGCGATGGCGCGCTTTTTCTGGTTCACCGTCGAGTTTGGCTTGATGCGATCGGGTAACAGCTTGAAGGTTTACGGCAGCGGACTGCTCAGTTCGTATGGCGAGATCGCTCATGCCATCGATGCACCGGAGGTTCAGCGGTATCCGATTCAGCTTGAGTGGGCCGTCAACCAGGCGTTCGAGATCGATCACTTTCAACCGCTGCTTTTCATCGTAGATTCTTTCGACCACCTCTTTGACCTGGTGGGCGAGCTGGAGCGCTGGATGAAGGCGGGGAAGCTGAGCAATGTGGCGCCGGGGGAACCGGCCGTGAACGAGCACGACCTGGAGAGCTTTCTCACCAGGACGGCATGAGGGCGCGCCCTTTGCGAAGATTCCGCTTGCAATCGCTCGGGGAATCAGCCTATACTTCGATTTGATGCGATTCGTGGCGTCTAACTCGTTTCGATTTTGGTTCTGGTACGGGACCTGACTCGGCACGAGTGGCGCTGGAAGTTTGAGTTTGAGTAAGTAACGGCCCACTCGAAAGAGTGGGTTTTTTATTTTTAGAGGCACCTAGAGAATGATTATTTCCATGAAGCGGCATTCAACGAAGGAAGAGATTGACCAGGTTTGCGAGCGCATTCGCGACTTCGGCTACAAGGTTCACTCGATTGAAGGCGAGGAGCGGGTGGTAATCGGCGTGGTGGGCATCGGCGATGTGACCGCTTGCCTGGAATCGGTCGAAGCGATGCCGCAGGTGGAGCGTGCGGTGCGCATTTCGGCGCCGTATAAATTCGTGAGCCGCGAGTTCCGGCCGGCGAAGACGCAGGTCGTCGCCAACGGTGTCGAGATCGGCGGCGATGAGTTCATCGTCATTGCCGGGCCGTGCTCGGTCGAGAACGAGAAACAGATCCTCGAG
>JAKALI010000852.1 GCA_021813195.1 Pseudomonadota bacterium | reverse complement strand
TTCCGATCTCGCGTAATGTCGTCACAAGGTGATCATCGAAGACGACCCCAGCGAGAATGAACCCTCCAGCCAAGTAAAGCGGCCAGGCGTCCCAGCGCAGCGCGAGCCGAATGAGGTCCCCCAAAAACTGTCGCTCGCGAAGAAGATAGACGCCGATCGGTAGCGTCATCGCGATGAGGAGCGCCTCCTGCAAGCCGTTATCGGCTAAATCGTATAGCCATTCAGGACCTGTGACGGCTGAAAGCTTCTTGATATCAATCTCGCGCACGAAAGCCGCCGCGGCGAGGATCGCTAGCGCTCCCGCCGCAACCCGAATGGCGCCCATGGAATCCCGCCACGCCTTCCAAAACAGGACCCCGCTCAAAGCGATCAACGCATTGTGAAAAATTTCCAGCCCACCCCACTCCGAAGCCCACGTGCTAAGGTCGAGCGAGCGGGTTTGCCAATTGAGCGCGGCCCACACGAACATCACGGTCACAACGACGATCGCAACCCAATCCGGACTGAGGCGGCTCCGCACAGACCCATCATCGAGCGATCGCATGGTCACTCCAGCCCCATTAGAAATTCTCTGACGCAAGCCGCCCACGGGCGGCCAGTCTCTGCGACGCTTCTGGCGTGTGTCAGATTTGTGACGCGGGACGTTGCACTCTGTGGCGCCGCCCGTCAACGATGAGAGTTGCGGCCGCTGTGGACTGCGCGGCGGGCGCTCGGGGCAACAAAGAGGTAGGGCGCTGGTTGCGCTCCGTGGCGCTCGGAGGGGCCGCTTTAGCGGATGCCCTCGGCGAGTTGTGGTGCTGGCGGTGTAAAGCCCAGCGGATCCGTGAGATTCTCTTCCGACGGATCATCAAAACAGGCGAGCAGACGCTGCGCGCGCAACGGACCAGGAAGATGCCCGAACGGCGAGCCGCGACTGCGCGCCAAGTGGGGTGCGAAGTCCTCCACGTCTTTGCGGGTGAATTGTCCCTGCGAGCGGCCCAGTTTGATCGCCCAACAATCCGCCTCGTTTTCGCTGGTGGCCGTCGGGTAAAAGACGTGTCCCATGACGTGATGGCCGCACTCATGGTGGAAAAAGAAGATCTGCAATTTCACCGGCAAGGTATCGAGCCGGCTTTGGTTGAGCGTGATAATCGGCATCCGATTGATGACGCGGGCATGGGCGACATCGCCGATATCGTCCATGCGGATTGCGCGCACCACGGAGCCGCGGAAATCCCGGCACGTGAGTGTCGTACCGCCAATTGTGATGCGCGTCTGCAGCCCACCAGTGTCCGCCTTACCGGTCGCGGTCTCTTCGGAGCGTGCCGGAAGCGTGACCCAGGCCAACAGAACGGCGAGCGCAGCCGCAGCGTGAAGTATTGCCCTCGCCGTCTCGCGCATGCACCCTCCACCGAAAGTGTGTGTGGATGGCCGCCCGCTCCCAAAGCCGCACAGGCACCGTCCACTCGCGGTCATGGAACTGTAACGAAATTTCGCGAGCGGCGGATTAAATTTTCATTTCAATCTGCAACCGACCCGGCACTTGCGGCAGCACGGACACAAATGCCGACTTCACAGGTCAACACCTCGCGAAGCCGGCATAAGTTGTGCAATCTGATTGGCACGCAGCTCGTTTAGTTGGCTCCTTCCAACAGCCGCCGGGCAATGACGTGCGCCTGGATTTCGGCGGCACCCTCGAAGATATTGAGAATGCGCGCATCGCACAGCACTCGGCTTACCGGATACTCGAGTGCAAAGCCGTTGCCACCATGGATTTGCAGCGCGTTGTCGGCATTCGCCCACGCCACGCGCGCGCCGAGCAGCTTCGCCATACCGGCCTCAAGATCGCAACGCCGGCCCTGATCCTTCTCACGGGCCGCAAAGTAGGTGAGCTGACGCGCAATCATCGTCTCCACGGCCATCATCACGACCTTGTTGGCGACCCGCGGGAATTTGTAGATCGGCTTGCCGAATTGGCTGCGCTCGAGTCCGTACTTCAAAGCCAAATCCATCGCACTCTGCGCCACGCCCACCGCGCGTGCAGCCGTCTGAATGCGCGCACCCTCGAACGTGTTCATGAGTTGCTTGAAGCCTTGACCCTCAACACCTCCGAGGAGGTTCTCGGCAGGCACGGCAAAATTATCGAAGGAGATGTCGTACTCCTTCATGCCGCGATAGCCGAGCACATGAATCTCACCCCCGCTCATCCCTTCGGCGGGGAAGGGATTGTCGTCGGTGCCACGCGGCTTCTCCGCCAAAAACATCGAGAGGCCCTTGTAGCCTTTCTCATCCGGATTGGTGCGCGTAAGGACGGTCATGAGATCGGCCCGTACCGGATGCGTGATCCACGTCTTCTGTCCCGTGATGCGGTAGACGTCACCGTCGCGGACCGCCCGCGTCTTGAGCGAAGCCAGATCTGAGCCCGTGTTCGGTTCGGTGAAGACGGCGGTGGGCAGGATTTCCCCACTGGCGATCTTGGGCAAGTACTTGGCTTTCTGCTCAGGCGTGCCGTTGTGCAGGATAAGCTCGCCCGCAATCTCTGCGCGCGTGCCAAGCGAACCCACACCGATGTATCCGCGGGAGAGTTCTTCGGAGACCACGCACATGGCAAGTTTACCGAGACCCATCCCCCCGAATTCTTCCGGTAGCGACAACGCAAACACACCGAGCTCAGCAAGATGCTGGATGATCTCCAGCGGAATATATTCGTTCTTGAGATGCCACTCGTGGGCGTACGGCACGACTTCCGCGTCCGAGAACGCTTTCATTTGTTCCTGGATCTCGGCGTGAGTTTCATCGAGACCAGTG
>JAKALI010000851.1 GCA_021813195.1 Pseudomonadota bacterium | reverse complement strand
CGCTTGCGGGCAGCCTACTATATGGTAGGCTGACATGAGCACAACAGTCTCTCGTCACACACAGACTGATACTCGCAAGCTGATCCTGCGGACGGCTCGAGAGATGGTTCTGACACGGTCCTATCTGGGCCTGACATTCCAGGATCTCGCCAACCGGGTCGGGATCCGGAAGGCCAGCCTCTATCACCACTTCGTCTCAAAGGAGGCGCTTGGGCTGGAGGTCGTGGCGGACAGTCTCGCGAAATTCGAACAATGGTGCGAGAGCGTTTCCGATCGAAGTCCGGCGCAGCAGATACTGGCCTATGTCAGGATGTTCAGGGATCTGATCGGCGCTGGGAGCCGGGTCTGTCCCGTTGCGGCCTTCGGAAGCGAGTGGGATTGCATTGAGCCCGAATTGCGCAAGGCGGTCCAGAAATTCCACGGCGCGCAGATGAGTTGGCTCAATCTCACCGCTGTGAAACTGGAACAATTCGCGGGCGGCGCAACCGAACTTTCGGAAACGGCGCCGGCGAGGCAATGGGCGGCGCAACTCAACGCGACCGTACAGGGCGCGATGGTCAATGCGCGCCTCTACGGCGAACCAGCCCTGTTCGACGCGGCGGTCGCTCCTTTTGTATCGAAACTGACCTGAGCAACCCGGCCAGTCACAAGACAGCGCCAACGCAGCAACGAGAACCCTACCAAACGTTTGGTAGATAAACGGTGGAGATCTGAAATGCCTCTCTGGAAAGTTTACCACCCGGCAAACGCTTTCAGTGCGGACGACAAGAAGGCCATCGCGGTCGCCATTACCGATGTTTACGGCCGGGTCATGCCGCGATTCTACGTGAACGTTCTGTTCGAGCCCGTGGCAGGCGAGAACCTCTTCATCGGCGGTGAGCCGCACTCCAATTTCGTGCGCATCACGGTCGACCACATCGCCCGGGAGTTCCCGTCCGACAAGGCCATGTCCGGGTTCATGAAGCATATGAACAAGGTGCTCAAACCCTGGATCGAGGACCGCGGCTTCGATTGGGAAATGCACGTCGATGAGACGCCATTTTCGCTATGGACGGTGCAAGGCCACTTTCCGCCGCGGGAGGGCACAGAGGACGAAAGGCGCTGGATCGCGGAGAACCGGCCCTCGGCGCGCACCCATGACTAGGTCCGACTTCGACCAGGAGTTGAAATGACTACGTTTCCAAAGGCCGGCCTCGCGGTGATCACAGGCGCCTCGTCCGGGATTGGCTCGGTCTACGCTGATCGTCTCGCGAAGCAGGGATTGCCCCTTCTTCTCGTCGCGCGACGCGCGGATCGACTTCGCGCGCTCGCCGACAAGTTGCAGGCCAGGTATCCCGTCTCCGTCGAAATCATGAGCGCTGATCTGGTTGAGGCCGACGACCTTGCGCGTCTTGAAGCGCGATTGGAACGCGAGCAGATTTCAGTTCTGGTCAACAATGCTGGTGTCGGCGGTCTCGGTCCAACTGCTAAGGCGTCCCGAGAAGAAATGGAGGATGTCGTAAAGCTCGACATCGTCGCGCTGATGCGTTTGACGCATGCCGCACTGGTCGGCTTTCGCGAACGGAACGAGGGCGTTCTGATCAACATCGGCTCCATCATTGCATTCGCGCCGTCGGCCGGCGGCGCCGTTTATGCGGGATCGAAAGCCTTCGTGATGAATTTCACGCGTTCGCTCCAGCTGGAATACGCGAAGATGCCGATCCGAATTCAGCTCGTCATGCCCGGCCCGACCCGCACCGAGTTTTTCTCGTCGCAGGGCATGTCGGATTCTGTGTTCCCTGACAGCGCCTTTCTCTCTGCCGAACAGCTTGTCGATGCGGCCATGGCTGGCCTTCATTCGGGAGAAGCCATTGCAACGCCGGCGATGGCCGACCCACAGACGTGGGCCAATCTCGAAACGGCGCGAACCGAATACCTGGCGGCAAACATGTCCGGCACAGTAGCTTCACGTTACGGGACGTGATGGCGGGATTGGGCCGTATGCTCCACGCCAGTCCCCAGTGAATCGAGAGCGCATTCGCAAAATATTTGCAGCAGGGGCGATTGCCAACGAGCCGAGATGACAGCGGCGGGCGGCGCGCTTTCTCTCGGGTCGCCTTCGGCGAATGCTTCCGGGATCTCGCCAGCAGCGATGCGAGCGAAGGTGGGAACGAACGTAAGAGCGGGCGAGTAACAGAGTCAGTCGCGTCGCGAGGTCACACGTCGCGGCAGGTTGCGATTAGTTAGTCTGGCCCGGAGAGTTCGGTAGTCGATCGGTATCCTCTTACGATAGACCAATTTCCGCGAGCACCTCTTGCAAGTGCTGCCCGCGAGCCGGCACGCCGGACGGCGATCGCGATGGGGTTCGTGAAAACCTCGGCGCCGGGGCGGCCTGAAGGACGTCGTCAACCGTCACGTAGACTTCTCGAGCGGCCATATGCGGATGCACAGCAGCTTCTGAGGGGTCGAGAATCGGCGCAAAACACGCGTCACTGCCCTCTAGGATCTGTCGCCATTCCGCGCGCGTTCGGGTTGCGAACAATCCGGTCAATTCGGCGCATAGCGTTGGCCAGGAAGCCGGGTCGTGCTGCCCATTGACGAAGCGTGGATCGTGATCGAGATTCAGTCGCTGCAGCAGCTCCGCATAGAACTGAGGCTCAAGCGGAGCGATGTTGATCCAGCCGCCATCTGCGCAGCGATAGGACCGCGCCGCCCAATGCGCAGCATCGAAAGAATGTACGCCGCGCGCAAACCCGCCCCCGAAGTGCTTCACCGCGCCCGCGCTGCCCAAGCCCCGGAGCGCGGGGGAGTCATCCGCAACGG